>DKMV01000185.1:4139-6471 GCA_002469605.1 Leclercia sp. UBA7405 | reverse complement strand
AGCTGCTCCCAGAGCTGGATCAGACGGCTCTGCCCCACCGCCGCCAGCAGCTGCTTGGAGGCGATAGTTGCGGGAAGTTCGGGGTAACCCAGGTGTTCACGCCCGGCGGCAATGGCCCCGGAAGTCACAATGACGATGCGATGCCCGACGGCATGCAGCTGGGCGCACTGGCGCACCAGCTCAACGATGTGGGCGCGATTAAGGCGGCGCGATCCGCCTGTTAATACACTGGTACCGAGTTTTACCACCAGCGTCTGGCTGTCACTCATGATTCTCTGCCGTTAAAGAATAAGGGAAATTGATATCAGTCAGACGTTTTATCAGGACTGGGGCGCGTTGCCAACAGGCTTGAGGGAAAGGGCAACACTTTATTGCGCGGGATCAGGAAGCGTAGCGGCAGAACCTTACAGATTTATGACGGAAATAATAAATCATACTATTTTAAAATTATTCTGAGTTTGTCATAAAAGTTTCACCCGCGGACGATAAAACCCTTCCTGTTTTTCACGGGGTAATAAGCCGAATCTTATTGCTCAGCGAATATTAGCGCGTATACAAAACACTCAGGATTGAAAATGAAAAAGAGTACTCTGGCATTAGTGGTAATGGGCGTTGTTGGTTCCGCTTCTGTTCACGCAGCAGAAGTTTATAATAAAAACGGAAATAAACTGGACGTGTACGGCAAAGTAAAAGCCATGCACTACCTCAGTGATGACGACGCCAAAGATGGTGACCAGACTTATGTTCGTTTCGGCTTTAAAGGCGAAACCCAAATTAACGATCAGCTGACCGGTTACGGTCGTTGGGAAGCAGAATTCTCTGGCAACAAAACTGAAAGCGACGCCACGCAAAAAACCCGTCTGGCCTTTGCCGGTATTAAACTGAAAGACTTCGGCTCCTTCGACTACGGTCGTAACCTGGGCGCCCTGTACGATGTCGCAGCCTGGACCGATATGTTCCCTGAATTCGGCGGCGACGGTCTTGCCCAGACTGATAACTTCATGACTAAACGCGCCAGCGGCCTGGCAACCTACCGTAATAACGACTTCTTCGGCGTGGTAGACGGCCTGAACCTTACCCTGCAATACCAGGGTAAAAACGAAAACCGCGACGTGAAGAAACAGAACGGCGATGGATTCGGCACCTCCCTTAGCTATGACTTCGGCGGCAGCGACTTTGCCGTTATCGGCGCCTATGCCAGCTCCGATCGTACTATCGAGCAAAATCAGCAGGCGCGTGGCGAAGGCGATAAAGCGGAAGGCTGGGCAACCGGTCTGAAATATGATGCTAACGATATTTATTTAGCCACTATCTATTCAGAAACTCGCAATATGGCGCCAATCTCTGGTGGCTTTGCTAATAAAGCGCAGAACTTCGAAGTCGTCGCGCAATATCAATTTGACTTTGGTCTGCGTCCGTCCCTGGGCTATGTCCAGTCGAAAGGTAAGGATATTGAAGGGATCGGTGATGAAGATATCGTAAAATATATCGACGTGGGCGCCACTTACTATTTCAACAAAAACATGTCCGCCTTTGTTGATTATAAAATCAACCAGATCGACGACGATAATGCGCTGGGCGTAAGCAGCGATGATATTGTTGCCGTAGGCATGACCTACCAGTTCTGATATGCAAATAAAAAGCCCGGTGCAATCGCGCCGGGCTTTTTTATTGGCGACATAACCAACCGTCAGGCCGTAAGCTCTACCGGTTGGTTAGTGAAATCATCAGCAGGCTCCAGCTTCAGCTCGAAGGTTGCCAGCAGGGTGCGGGCTTTTTCGTGAAACTCGCGCAGGGTATGCTCGAGGCGCTGAACCACTTCTGGATCCTTAATCTCTACGGCTTCCCAGTGCCCCTCTTTGTTGAACAGGCCAAACTGGTAGCTATAGGTAAAACGTGACTCTTCCGCTTCCATTTCCATCCACCAGCCCCAGAACTCACGCTTCTCTGGTGCGGGCTTAACGTTGACGCAAACTGCCAGGCAATCGAAAAAAAAGCGCGTCTCTTCGCACTGCTCTTCCCGGATATAAGGGCCAAGAGCCATGAACTTTTTGATCATTCTACTCTTAGGATGTCCACTCGGTAACGTCATTACGATCTCCTTTTGTGAAGCAACTGTTTTACCAAAACCCAGGAATTTAGCAATCGCCTAACACAATCTCTTATGGATCCAGTGCGAGATTTGTTGCAGGGCTTTGTCAAAATTCTGGTATACCGGGCTAAACGGCACCTCGAGCAATTTGCCATCAGCAGATGACGAGGTGATTAAACGCGACTCCTCTTCGGGACTGAAGGGATCGTTTTTCCAGAAGCCGGAGAGCATCGGCGTTGG
>DKMV01000185.1:0-4020 GCA_002469605.1 Leclercia sp. UBA7405 | reverse complement strand
GCCGGAGAGCATCGGCGTTGGGCAGCGGCGGCCCAGTAGCCCCTGGGTTTTCAGTGAATAGCGGTTGAGTTCAATACGCAGCGCCTCGTCGGAGGCGTCATGCATCCCGAGGCGGCTGGCCAGCACGTCCAGATACATCTCCGGCACGCTGCCCTGTCGCGCGGGCTCGCTCAGCAACGCATGCACCACCGGGCCGAGACAGGCCACCCCTTTCAGGCGCTGCGGCTCCAGATAGGCGAGACGCACCGCCACGTTGGCGCCAAAGCGGAAGCCAAAGGCGGCGACGCGGGTGTGATCGACCCACGGGGTCTTTTCCAGCGCCCGCAGGGCATGCTGGTGAAGCAGGCTGGAGTCCTGGGTCAGCTTCCATTTCGATGAAAAGCCGATAGAGGGCATGTCCAGGGTGAGCATCGCTATTCCCATAGGAGCGAAATAGCGCTCATACAGGCTGTAATAGTCGGTCTGAAGCGAATCAAGGCCGCCGCACATTAAGACCGTCGGGAAGGGGCCATCCCCTTTAGGCGTATGCAGAAAGCCGGTCACGGCGGGGCCGTCGGGAATGGGGAACTCAATTTCATGAATGCGCCCCGGCAGGTGCACGGCGGCTTCCTGGTAAGCGCGGTTGGCAAGCGCCTGGGCCTGCTCGGCCAGCTCATCGCCCTTCAGGTGGGGATAGGCCGCAATACTGTAAAGATTGGCGGCGTGCAGCCAGTGCTGACCACTGAGAACCGGGTCCGCTTCGTCGCTCGCTTTTTGCTGCCAGAGCATCGCCTGCTTTGCCCACTCGTAGATCCAGTTGCCGCCGCGATAGCCCACTACGGTGTCGTAGAGTTCGCTGTCGGTACGCTCGGCCTCGCTCATGATAATGCGCGCCTGTACCTCGAGGATTTCCCGGGGATCGATGCCGCGCCAGATCCACATCAGGCGATTGATCATGCGATACCAGTGCGGGATATTTTTACCATCAAGCGCGGACTGCACCGCCGGCTGTGTGCCGGGGTTGAACCGACGCACCAGCGTCGAGGTTTCCGGATGCTTGAATTTTGGCTTGAAGAGAATTTCGCTGAGATTCGCCTGGGTCATTGCACGCTGCCTCTTTGGATACGTCAGAGGGGGTCATTGTAGCGCGCGGCAGGCAAAAACAATAACGCCCGGCGTCACCGGGCGTTAAAAATCTATGGATTAGCGGCCAGAAATTGGCGGGACGAATACTACGCCCATATCCCACGGCTGCTCAATCCAGGTATCCTGCGGGATATCAATCACATAATCGTCAACCAGCGGCTTACCGGCCGGTTTAGCGAAGATAGTGACGAAGTGCGCTTTTGGATACATTTCACGGATAGCCACGGCGGTGCCGCCGGTATCTACCAGATCGTCGATCACGATAAAGCCTTCGCCATCGCCTTCGGCGCGCTTCAGCACCGTCAGCTCGCGCTGGTTGTCGTGGTCATAGCTGGAGATGCAAACGGTATCGACATGACGAATACCCAGCTCACGTGCCAGCAGCGCTCCCGGTACCAGGCCGCCGCGGCTAACCGCGATAATGCCCTTCCATTGTTCAGACGGCATCAGGCGCGCAGCCAGTTTGCGGGCGTGAATCTGAAGCATGTCCCAGGTGACGACGTATTTTTCGCTCATGTGATGTATCCCAGCCTGTTTTTATACGGCTTAAAAAGTGTTCAAGGGGGAAAATGGTTGCGCGAGATTATAGAGATCTGACGCACTAAAAACCAGTGCTAAGCGGCGCAGGGGGCAGTTTTTGCATGCTTTATACTACCCGCCGCAGGAGAAAGTGGTATTCTCAAACCCATCTCGCAAGTCTGACTTGTGGTGACTATTAACCTGCTAACCCCGTGACCTGCATCCATGTTGCAGGAGATCGTCAAGGAGACTTACCGTGTCTGAACTGTCTCAACTATCGCCACAGCCGCTGTGGGATATTTTTGCCAAAATCTGCTCCATTCCTCACCCCTCCTATCACGAAGAACAGCTTGCCGAACATATTATGGGCTGGGCGAAGGAAAAAGGGCTGCACGCCGAGCGCGACCAGGTTGGCAACATTCTGATCCGTAAGCCTGCCACCGCAGGCATGGAAAACCGTAAACCGGTTGTGCTCCAGGCGCACCTGGATATGGTTCCGCAGAAGAATAACGACACCGTCCACGATTTCACTAAAGATCCTATCCAGCCTTATATCGACGGCGAATGGGTAAAAGCGCGCGGTACTACTCTGGGCGCGGATAACGGCATCGGTATGGCCTCCGCCCTGGCCGTGCTGGCTGACGACAGCGTAGAGCACGGCCCGCTGGAAGTGCTGCTGACCATGACCGAAGAAGCGGGCATGGACGGCGCCTTTGGTCTGCAGGCGAACTGGCTGCAGGCCGATATCCTGATCAACACCGACTCTGAAGAAGAGGGTGAGATCTATATGGGCTGCGCGGGCGGTATTGATTTCATCTCTACCCTGGCACTCTCCCGTGAAGCGGTACCTGCCGGTTTCCAGACCTTTAAACTGACCCTGAAAGGGCTGAAAGGCGGCCACTCCGGCGGCGACATTCATTTGGGCCTCGGCAACGCCAACAAACTGCTGGCGCGCTTCCTGGCAGACCACTCCGCCGAGCTCGATCTGCGTCTGGTGGACTTCAACGGCGGCACCCTGCGTAACGCCATCCCGCGTGAAGCCTTCGCCACCCTGGCGGTTGCGGCAGATAAAGCCGAGGCTCTGAAAGCGCAGGCGAACGCCTATCTCGACATCCTGAAAAACGAACTGTCGGTAAAAGAGAAGAACCTGACGCTGGTGCTGGAAACGGCCACCAGCGACAAAGCCGCGCTGACCACACAGTCCCGCGATGCCTTTGTTCAACTGCTGAATGCCACCCCGAACGGCGTGATCCGTAACTCGGACGTCGCGAAAGGGGTGGTGGAAACCTCCCTGAACGTGGGCGTGGTGACCATGGGCGACGACAGCGCAGAGATTATCTGCCTGATCCGCTCCCTGATCGACAGCGGTAAAGAGTACGTGGTGAGCATGCTGGAGTCCCTGGGCAAGCTGGCCGGCGCGAAAACCTCCGCCAAGGGCAGCTACCCGGGCTGGCAGCCGGACGCCAGCTCCCCGGTAATGGCGCTGGTGCGTGAAACCTATCAGCGTCTGTTCAACAGCACCCCGAACATTCAGGTGATCCACGCCGGTCTGGAGTGTGGTCTGTTCAAAAAACCGTACCCGGATATGGACATGGTTTCCATCGGGCCGACCATCACCGGCCCGCACTCCCCGGACGAGCAGGTGCATATCGAAAGCGTGGGCCATTACTGGACCCTGCTGACGGAGCTGCTGAAAGCCATTCCGGCGAAGTAAGTCTCTCTTGCTAAAAAGCCTGACGATAGTCAGGCTTTTTTTATAGTCCCAGCACCAGCTGCCGCTCCAGCTGCGGATCCAGCAGCGTAACGTGTAGCCCCACCAGCCGTACCCCCCGCCCTGCCCGGCGCTCTGTCCAGGTTTTCCTGGCGGTGGCAATCAGATCTTCTCTGTTGAGCCGCGGCCAGACGTGCTCCTGGGTAGTCTGCTGAAAATCGTTGAATTTAAGCTTTACCCCCTGACGGGCGATAAGCAGATGGGGTTTCACCTTCGCCAGCCGCCGCTCCAGCTCGGGATAGAGCTGCTCGGTGATAATTTTTTCACACTCATCCCAGTCGTGGATGTCATCGGCCAGGGTTCGCTCTACCCCAACCGATTTACGCAGCCGCTCGCTGTTCACGTCACGGTCGTCGATACCCTGGCTGCGCTCCCACAGCACCCGGCCAAA
Organism: Leclercia sp. UBA7405; assembly: GCA_002469605.1. Taxonomy (GTDB): domain Bacteria; phylum Pseudomonadota; class Gammaproteobacteria; order Enterobacterales; family Enterobacteriaceae; genus Enterobacter. The sequence continues at coordinate 214 of DKMV01000185.1, read as the reverse complement.
TTTCCCGAAGCGCTTAAGTAACATCGCCAGATCGCTGTTCTGCACATCTTCGCAGGTGCGCAGCCCCATCTTTTCGAGCTTGGCCGCAGAGACCTTTCCCACCCCCGGAATTTTACCCAGCGGCAGGGTTTTCAGAAAAGCCGGCACCTCGTCAGGAGTAATGACGTACTGACCGTTGGGCTTGTTCAGGTCAGAGGCGATCTTGGCCAGAAAC
>DKMV01000184.1:12290-12838 GCA_002469605.1 Leclercia sp. UBA7405 | reverse complement strand
AACGGCTACACCATTGCCGTTGACGGTGGCTGGCTGGCGCGTTAATTAGCGCGCAGTGCCAATAACCTCTGCCCCCGGGCGGAGGTTTTTTTTGCCCAAAATGGCGATAATCCATACGATAAAAGATAAATAATCCATATCTTAAAATCGCCCCTGACAGGCATCACACTTTTATTTCTTATTATTCAACTCATTAATAGAATATTGGGATTTTTCATACTTAGTTGAAAGTGTAATGTCCATCACAGAACGGTATGTGCCAGCAAAATAATCCATATCTTCACCCCTTTCCACCTGACACTTTTTCTCCCTGGCGATTAATTTCAGTTAACGAATTTGCTGTTCAGGCAGGAAACTATGACTTCGATAAATGACTCTTCCCTTATGCCCGCCGCGCTGCGCGATACGCGACGCATGAATCAGTTTGTCTCCATCGCCGCGGCGGTGGCGGGTTTATTATTTGGGCTGGATATTGGCGTCATTGCCGGTGCGCTGCCCTTTATTACCGACCACTTTACCCTCAGCAACCGCCTGCAGGAGTGGGTGGT
>DKMV01000184.1:6166-12142 GCA_002469605.1 Leclercia sp. UBA7405 | reverse complement strand
GGTGGTGAGCAGCATGATGCTCGGCGCGGCGATTGGCGCGCTGTTCAATGGCTGGCTCTCGTTCCGGCTCGGGCGCAAATATAGCCTGATGGTTGGTGCGATCCTCTTTGTGGCCGGCTCTATCGGCTCTGCTTTTGCCACCAATATTGAAGTACTGCTGCTCTCCCGGGTGCTGCTGGGCGTGGCGGTGGGGATTGCCTCCTACACGGCGCCGCTTTACCTGTCGGAGATGGCGAGCGAGAACGTGCGCGGCAAGATGATCAGCATGTATCAGCTGATGGTGACCCTTGGGATCGTGCTGGCCTTTTTATCTGATACTTACTTCAGCTACAGCGGCAACTGGCGCGCCATGCTGGGCGTGCTGGCGCTACCGGCACTGCTGCTGATTGTGCTGGTTATCTTCCTGCCCAACAGCCCGCGCTGGCTGGCGCAAAAAGGGCGCCACGTCGAGGCAGAAGAGGTGCTGCGCATGCTGCGTGATACTTCGGAAAAGGCGCGGGAAGAGCTGAACGAGATCCGCGAGAGCCTGAAGCTGAAGCAGGGCGGTTGGTCGTTGTTTAAGGTGAACCGTAACGTGCGTCGGGCGGTGTTCCTCGGCATGCTGTTACAGGCGATGCAGCAGTTTACCGGCATGAATATCATCATGTACTACGCGCCGCGTATCTTCAAAATGGCCGGTTTTACCACTACCGAACAGCAGATGATCGCCACCCTGGTGGTGGGGCTGACTTTTATGTTCGCCACCTTTATTGCGGTCTTTACCGTGGATAAAGCCGGTCGCAAGCCGGCCCTGAAGATTGGCTTTAGCGTCATGGCGCTGGGCACCCTGATTCTGGGCTACTGCCTGATGCAGTTTGATAACGGCACCGCCTCCAGCGGCCTTTCCTGGCTCTCCGTTGGTATGACCATGATGTGTATTGCCGGTTACGCCATGAGCGCCGCGCCGGTAGTGTGGATCCTGTGCTCGGAAATTCAGCCGCTGAAATGCCGCGATTTTGGTATTACCTGTTCCACTACTACCAACTGGGTGTCGAACATGATTATCGGCGCGACCTTCCTGACGCTGCTGGATGCCATTGGCGCAGCGGGCACCTTCTGGCTCTATACGGTGCTGAACGTGGCCTTTATCGGCATTACCTTCTGGCTGATCCCGGAAACCAAAGGGGTTACGCTTGAGCATATTGAACGTAAGCTGATGGCAGGGGAGAAGTTGCGGAACATCGGTGTGTAATTTTCCCCTCACCCTAACCCTCTCCCAAAAGGGGAGAGGGTATAGTCGGTGCGGTCTTGAATACGCGCCACAATCCTGCCAGCTACAGCCATCCTATAACTTCTGAAACCGATAATGTCATAGCGGCACCAGTCCGGCTGAAAATCGCTGAGGCGTTGACCGCAGGCCGGGGCGAGGCGCATGGATGCGCCGAGAGGGCGTGACCTACATGGATGTAGGATCACGCCCGACCCGATAGCCGAAGGGAATAAGCCGAAGGGACCGCGTAGCGGCGATTTTCTTGCCGGGAGCCCGGGTCGCCAGGGTGGTGGCGATTGAGCCACCCTGGCACGTTCACCGGTAAAGGTGTGACAGAGGAGCTGTGAACGTGAGGTGAACGGAACCACCGCCCGAGCCGCATGTTCCCCCTCACCCCAGCCCTCTCCCTCAAGGGAGAGGGGGCCGATCGTGCCACTATTTTTTGTGGGGATCCCTCGGCCCTTTGGGTAAGGGCATCAGACCGCACAGAGATACAGCGCCGGCATCCCCTCCGCATCCGACGTATACAACACCCACTTATTATCCGGTGAAAACGACGGGTGCGGATGCGTCACCTGACGATCGCCATCCAGCACCTTCCAGCTGGTATTGTGCTGGCAAATCGCTTTCTGCGTCCCCTGCCTGATATCAAACACCCAGATAAAAGGATCGTTGAGGCTGATATCGCCGGTATTATGCGGCGCGCCGTCGCCCACGATCAGCGAGCCGTCGTGGTTGCTCATCAGGTGAGAGCAGGGCGGGATCGCCATCAGCTCGCGGTTAGCCAGGGTCGTGGGATCGGCGCTGCACAGATAGCGCTGGGGGGAGTTCTCTTTGTGCTGAACGTAATAGAGCGCAGAGCCGTCCGGCACCCAGAACTCGTGGGTAAAGCTCTCGCCCGCGGCGTGCTGGCGAACCTTGCGCAGATTGCTGCCGTCCGGATTGATAAGCCACATGCGCGCATCGATGGCGTCGCGCGGCCCCTCATGGCAAAAGGCCACCGTGTTGTCATCGAAGGGGCGATAGATGGGATGCCCCAGCCAGCGCTTCTCCTGCAGGATGGTCTCCCGCTCGCCGGTGCGTAAATCGATAGTGATTAAGCGGCATTCCGGGTTGGTGAAGTAAAACTCGCGGAACTTACTCCAGTCGGTCAGGGGCTGCCAGTCGCGGGCGTTAATCTCGATGCCCACCAGCCGGGTGCAGTCTGAGTTCGCCACCCAGGTGCCGTAGGCTACCCAGTCGCGGTCGACTTCGTACACCACGTGCTCCTCCAGGCTTTCCAGATCCACGCGGCGCAGCTGGCGGTTATTTTTCACGTACCACAGGGCGCTGTCGTCGGCGGAGAGAAAGCCGCCAAAGGTGTTATCCCCGGCGCCGTCGGTCAGCTGGGTAGCCTGCTGGCGGGCAATATCCAGCAGATAGTAGTTCCAGTGGCCTTCAAAGGCGCCGCCAAAAAGCAGCCTGCTGCCGTCGGTGGTAAAGCATTTTTGATAGAAGTAGTTGCGGTGACAAATAATGTGCGGGGGCGTCATCCGTATCACATCGTGTCCGGTTTCGCTGTCCCTGCGGGTGTGAAAATTCAACGGAATGATTTTGCCTTTCACTGCTCTTCCTCCCTAAAAAAATACCCCACCGCCGGAGCGATGGGGTATGCACAATAAACTGCGATTAGCGCATGGCGCGTTTCAGGATACGTTCAGCCTGGCGCTGGAAGTCGGCAGCGGTCTCTTCCACGGTTTTCTGCCCGTAGTCGAGATACTGCAGCGAGGTACCGAACTGGGCCACGATCTGCGGATCGTCAAAGTATGGCGATACGGAGAGCTTCGCTGGCAGAGACTGCGCCAGACGCAGGCCCGCCACCGACGGATCGTCCTCTTTGATGGTGCCGTCTTCGGTCAGGTACTGCACCGCCACTTTGCTCAGCGGCACGCCGCGCTCCAGGCCCAGGGTGTGTACACCCTCTTTGCTGTTCAGCAGGAAGTTAATCAGCTTCGCGGCCGCTTCCGGGTTTTTAGTGGATTTACCGATAGAGAGCATCTGCGCTGGTTTAAAGAACAGGCCCGCGTCGGTTGCCCCCGGCAGCATCGGGTAGCTGCCCAGCTCCAGTTTGGCCGGCGGCTTCAGGTTATCGGAGTATTTGGTGATGGTGGAGTTCCACATGTAGGTGCCGCCCCATTCGCCCTGGATCCACGGCTTCATCTCATACATGTTGCTCTTACCAAATGAGGCATAGTATTTGGTGTCCGGCATCACGTGGCTATCGATCAGCTTTTTATAAGTCTGGAAGAATTCCACCCACTGCTCTTTGCTGTAGGAGAACTTCTTCGTCTTCTCGTCAACCGCCGGGATGTTGTACTTCTGGATCATATAAGAGTTCAGCAGCGCCAGGGTGTCCTGATGCTCCAGCACCACCGGGTAGTACTGTTTACCCAGCTTGCTTTCGAAGGCTTTACCGGCAGCCATCAACTCGTCCCAGGTTTTCGGATACTCAACGCCGGCTTTTTTCCAGGTCTCGTCGTTAAAGTAGAAGACGCGGGCGGTAACGGAGATTGGAATACCGTTCAGCTTGCCGTTGATGGTGGTGGTTTGCAGCTCTTTCGGATCGAACTGGCTCAGGTCGATCACATCTTTCATTTTATTCAGATCGTAGAAGCCGTCGCCGGTTTTGGAGAAGATCGGCAGCCAGTTCCAGTTGGTCTGCATCACGTCCGGCTCGGTGCCGCCGGCGATCTGGGTGGTCAGACGGGAGAGGTGACCATCCCAGCCGGTATATTCCGCCTTCACGTTAATATCCGGGTTCTGCTTATGGAACTCTTCCAGCGCTTTCAGGGTGACCTGGTGACGGCCGTTGCCGCCCCACCAGGACATACGTAAATCAACATTCTGCGCCATCGATGGCAAAGCGGTCAGACCCAGGGTTGCGGAGATTGCTGCGCTTAAAAGCACTTTTTTCATTTTTATAACTCCAGTCAGAGAGAGATGTTCTGTTCAGTTTTCGCGTCAAAGATATGACACTTATTCATGTCGAACTTGAAGTACACCTTGCGATGAAGGCCCCTTTCAATCATTGGCTTAGCTTCGTCGGAAGGAATTCGGGCCGTCAGCTCATAGTCGGCGACTTTCAGGTATACAAAGAACTCGTGCCCCATGTTCTCGACGCGCACCATCTCCCCGGTGCAGCCGCCGGTGGCAAATGGATTGTCAGCGACGGAGACAAACTCCGGGCGAATACCGTAGAACACCTGCTGGCCTTTATGGCTTTCTACTTTCTGCGCCAGCGCATCGCTTAACGGCATGGTTTCGTTGCCGATGGAGATGGCGAGACCGCCATCCTGCTCCACCAGCTGGCTGGCGCGAATGTTCATCTCCGGGGCCCCGATAAAGCCCGCCACAAACATGTTCTTCGGCTTGTGGTAAAGGTTGTCCGGGGTATCCACCTGCATGATGTGGCCGAGCTTCATCACGCAGATACGGTCGCCCATGGTCATGGCTTCGGTCTGATCGTGGGTCACGTAAACGGTGGTGGCCGGCTTGCCGGAGGCCTTCAGCTGCTTGTGCAGATCCGAAATACGGATACGCATGGAGGCGCGCAGCTTGGCGTCCAGGTTGGAGAGCGGTTCATCGAACAGGAACACGTCCGGCTTTTTCACAATCGCGCGGCCTACGGCCACGCGCTGGGCCTGACCGCCGGAGAGCTGGCGCGGCAGGCGGTCCAGCAGCTCTTCCAGCTCGAGGATTTTCGCCGCTTCGTTTACCTGGGCGTCAATTTGCTCTTTGGGCAGCTTGCTCAGCTTCAGGCCAAAGGCGAGGTTTTCCCGCACGGTCATGTGCGGATAAAGCGCGTAGTTCTGGAACACCATTGCGATCCCGCGCTCTTTCGGCGCGAGGTTGTTCACAATCTTGCTGCCAATACGCACTTCGCCGCCGCTGATGGTCTCCAGGCCCGCCAGCATGCGCAGGGTGGTGGATTTGGCGCAGCCGGACGGGCCGACGATCACCATAAACTCACCTTCAGCAATAGAAAGGTCGATAGCATGTACCGCTTTGAAGCCGTTGGAGTAAACCTTTTCCAGTTTGTTGAAAATAACTTCAGCCATGATATTTCCCTCTTAACCTTTAATTCCGCTGCTGGTTACGCCCTGTACGAAGTAGCGCTGTGCCAGGAAGAAGACAATGATGGATGGCAGAATGGAGATGCTCGCCATTGCCAGAATTTCGTTCCACGGCGCACCTTCGGTAACGTCGATGGACATTTTTAGCGCCAGTGCAATCGGGTATTTATCCACGCTGTAGACATAGATCAGCGGCCCGATAAAGTCGTTCATCGACCACATGAACTGGAACAGCGCGACGGAGATGATGGCCGGTTTCAGGATCGGCACCACCACGTACCACAGCACCTGGAAGGAGTTACAGCCGTCGATCTGCGCCGCCTCTTCCATGTCACGCGGCACGCCGCGCAGGAACTGAATCAGCATAAAGACGAAGAATCCCTGAGTGGCGAAGGCCAGCGGCAGGTACAGCGGCATATAGCTGTTCAGCATGCCCATTTCACGGAACATCAGGTACTGCGGGATCAGCAGAACGGTGCTCGGCAGCAGCATGGTGGCGATAAGCGTGGCGAACCAGAACTTCTTCCACGGGATCTCGAAGCGGGCGAAGCCGTAGGCCACGATGGTGGAGGAGATAATGGTCAGGATCACTTTCGGGATCACATACTTGAAGGT
>DKMV01000184.1:0-6024 GCA_002469605.1 Leclercia sp. UBA7405 | reverse complement strand
CGGGATCACATACTTGAAGGTGTTCAGCATGTAGTGGCCGAAGTTGTACTCGGTGCCGGTTTTCCAGCCGTTGACAAATCCGTCCCAGGTGGCGTGCGCCGGCCACAGGCTGAGGGTGGTGAAGATCTCATGGTTCGGCTTGAACGACGCCGAGAACATCCACACCAGCGGATAGAGCATCAGCAGGCCGACAAACAGCAGGATTACATAGCGGATGCTGGCGTTGATTTTTTCCCGGCGCAGCGTGCGGGCGACTTCACGCTCTGCATTGCTTCTGGCTGCGGAGATGGTTTGGATATCAGCCATTTTTGCCTCCCTTATCGGCAGAGTAGAACACCCAGTATTTCGAAGATTTAAAGGCGATAGCGGCAAAGACCGCGACGACCAGGAACAGGATCCAGGCCAGCGCCGCGCCGTAGCCCATATCAAAGTACTTGAATGCGGTGTCGTAGATATAAAGTGAGAACAGGTAGGTGGAGTAGGTTGGTCCACCGCCGGTAATGACGTACGGTCCGGTAAATTCCTGGAACGCCTGGGTGGTCTGCATAATAAAGTTGAAGAAGATAACCGGGGTGATCAGCGGCACCGTGACTTTGGTGAACATCTGCCACTTAGAGGCGCCGTCGATCATCGCCGCTTCATACTGGGACTGGGGAACGTTTTGCAGCGCCGCCAGGAAGATAACCATCGCCGAACCGAACTGCCAGACGCGCAGTAGGGTCACGGACATCAGCGCCAGCGAGGGCTCGCCGAGCCAGTTCACCGGATCCAGACCAAACACGCCGATAAAGCTGTTCAGCAGGCCGTCGATGGCAAAGAGCGCGCGCCACAGGACGGCAATGGCGACGGAGCTGCCGAGGATCGACGGAATATAATAAGCGGTACGGAAGAATCCTATGCCGCGTAATTTAAAGTTCAGAACAAAGGCGATGCCAAGGGCAAATGCCAGTTTTAATGGAATGGTTAAAAATACGTAGGCAAAGGTCACGCCCATGGATTTCCAGAAGAGGGTGTCTTCCGTAAACATGTAGCGATAGTTTTCAATGCCGTTAAATACCGGCGGGCTCATCAAATCGTAATCAGTAAAACTGAGAAAGAAAGATGAAACAAAGGGAAAGGCGGTAAAGAGTATCAACCCAATTATGTAGGGTGATATCCACGCCAGCCCCAGCATCTTGTTTTCATTCATACATACCTACCTGGTAATTAAGGGTTTGAAACGGAATCGGCTTGTAATACGGCTGCCTGCAGCACGGGTCGCCGCAAGCAGTTGAATAATGTCGTTACAGGTACGTAAATTAGCGCCTCCAGAGAACAGATGATGGCTAAAACGTCCGGGCTCTCCTGCCCGTTATGACAAAATTTTAAAAGTTATGAACCGCTGTTCTTGATTTGTAAAACATCGTTTTAATTTATTTTATTGGGATTTAAACCCGCGTCATTCGGTAAATGGTGGAAATGTGATCGCGGTCGAAACGACGTTTCAATAAGGTGAGATGGACGGCACTTTTAACTTTCTATACGGCTGGTCTGAATGCGCGGCCTCTGTGGGGAGAGGAGGAAGTGGGAAGCGTGGAGGCAAATAACCACCTGATTTTCACTACTAATTTTTGTAGTGGCAGAGGAAAATAATGTGATCGTCGTTCAGATTATTCTTACTTAAAGGTATAATATTCTCACTTTAAACCGCCATGGTATGAATGGCTGACCCCGCTCTCAAAAGAAGAATCAGTATGTCAACGATGGATTTTAAGAAAAACACGGACCTTGATTTTCCTCACTACGCCTCTCCCGCTCTACCGTCGAAAGAGATCGATCTTCTCGCCCTCCTTGATGTTCTCTTAAGTGCTAAAAAGCGCATCGTCGCCATTGTGTTTGCTTTTGCCGTCATCGGCCTGGCCGTCTCTTTCCTGATGCCGCAAAAGTGGACCAGCGAAGCCGTTGTCACCCCGGCGGAAAAGACCCAGTGGAACTCGCTGGAGGAGATGCTGGCCGCCATTCAGGTGCTGGATGTTGACGTTAACGTCAACCGCGAAGAGGTGTTTAATCTCTTTATTAAAAAATTCCAGTCGCAGTCGCTGCTGGAAGAGTACATGAAGACCTCACCCTATGTGATGAGCCAGCTGAAAGGGGCAGAGGTGGATGAACTGAGCCTGCACCGTGCCGTAGTGGGCATGGCAGAGCAGATGAAAGCCCTGGACAATACCGCCGGCAAAAATGCGGATAAAACCCCCTACGCCTCCTGGACGCTGAAGTTTACCGCGCCTGCCGCTGCGGATGCGCAGGTGGTCCTGCAGGGCTATATCAAATACGTGTCGGATATCGTTGAGCAGGAGACCATGCAGAACATCCGCAACGTCCTGCGCCTGAAGACCACTATGGAGCGCGAGCGCCTTGAGCTTGACCGCGTGCGCCTGACTAACCTGCACAATACCAAGCTGCAGCGCCTGAACTATTCGCTGGAAGTGGCGAACGCGGCGGGTATTAAAAAGCCGGCCTACAGCAACGGCCAGGCCATTAAAGACGATCCGGACTACTCGGTCGCGCTGGGTGCCGACGGGATCGCGCGCAAGCTGCAAATTGAAGAGTCGCTGAAAGACGCTACCGCCCTGAACGCCGATTTCCAGAACCGGGAATACCATCTGGCGCAGCTGCAGAAGCTGGCGATTAAAAACGTAGATTTCGAGCCGCTCAATTATCAGCTGGCGCCGTCCATGCCGGTGAAAAAAGACGGACCGGGCAAAGCGTTGATTGTGATCCTGGCGGCCCTGCTGGGTGGACTCTTTGCCTGCGGAAGCGTGCTGCTGCGTGAAGCGATGTCCAGCCGCACGCCGTTACCCGAGCCGGTAATGGAATAAGCAGTAAGAATAAGCGGTAAAGTAAAAGAGAAGGGCGGTGATTTACCGCCCTTTTTATTATTTCAGGAAGTCTTCACGCATCGGGGTAAAGGTGTCCAGCAGAGTGCCGGGCTTGAGGCATACGCAGCCATGCATCACATGCGGCTCTTTATACAGGGTATCCCCGGCGGTCACGACGTGTTTCTCATCACCAATGGTGAACTCGAACTCACCGGACAGGACATAGGTCAGCTGTTCGTGCGGATGGTTATGCATCGGACCAACTGCCCCCTGTTCAAAGTTGACCTCAACTGCCATCATCTTACCGTCATGCGCCAGAATACGGCGGGTGACGCCGTTACCTAAATCTTCCAGCCGGGTCTCTTTGTGAAAAATAAACATGCTCGCGTCCTGTTATATAGTGAAACATTGTTTCATTTAATTTATCCCAGCCTGTTTAAAAAGAAAACATTGAACCGCCGAACTGGAAAGGCGATCACAAGTTTGTTTCATGGATAAATAACTCAGAGGGGAGCGTATGAAAACTATCGGCCTGTTAGGCGGGATGAGCTGGGAATCCACCATTCCCTATTATCGTCTGATTAACGAAGGGGTAAAACAGCGGCTGGGCGGCCTGCACTCGGCAAGCCTGCTGCTGCACAGCGTTGATTTTCACGAGATTGAAGCCTGCCAGTCCAGCGGCAACTGGGACAAGGCCGGCGAGATGCTGGCCAGCGCCGCGCTGGGACTGCAGCAGGCAGGGGCGCAGGGGATCCTGCTCTGCACCAACACCATGCATAAAGTGGCCGCGCAGATTGAAACACGCTGCTCGCTGCCCTTCCTGCACATTGCCGACGCCACCGGGCGGGCCATCGTGGCGCAGGGGATGACACGGGTGGCGCTGCTGGGCACGCGTTATACCATGGAGCAGGATTTCTACCGCGGGCGGCTGGCCTCGCAGTTTGGCATTGAGTCACTGGTCCCGGACGAAGCGGACCGGGCGCGCATCAACCAGATTATCTTTGAAGAGCTCTGCCTTGGTACCTTCAGCGAGGCATCGCGCCAGTACTATCTGCGCGTGATTGAGGGGCTGGCGGCGCAGGGGGCCGAGGGAGTCATCTTCGGCTGCACCGAGATTGGCCTGCTGGTGCCGGCAGAAGCGAGCCCGATCCCGGTGTTTGATACTGCCGCCATCCACGCGGCGGACGCGGTTGAGTTTATGCTCTCTTAAACCGGCTGGCCCCCTCCTGAAGCCAGGCGCTGAAGGCATCCACCAGCGCCGAGGCCGGGCGGTGCAGGGGGCGGATCAGGCTCACCCGGAAGGGGACCGACAGGCTGAAGGGGCGGATCGCAATACCGCTGGCGGCATACTCCAGCGCCGTAAGCGGGTTGACCACCGAAATGCCCACTCCCGCGCGGACCATGGCGCAAATGGAGGCCGCGCTGTGGGTCTCCACCACCATCCGGCGTTTTACCTGATGCTCGGCAAAGAGCGCATCCAGCAGCTGGCGATAGCTGTCGGTGCGCGACAGGCTGATGTAGTTCTCCCCCTGAAAATCGGCGGGCGTCAGCACGCTTTTCGCGCATAACGGGTGATTTACTGGTAGGACGCACACCTCATCCAGCGAGAACAGTTCCGTGCGTTCCGTACCGGCCGGGGCGTGCAGGGTTTCCGTCAGCCCAAGGTCGTGGCGCTGGGCCGAGAGCCACTCCTCCAGCAGGGGCGACTCCTGGGGCACGATGGTGAGATTGACGTCGGGATAGCGCGCCAGAAAGGGCTGCAACAGCGCCGGTAAAAACGACTGGGAGAAGACCGGCAGACAGGCGATGGAGAGCTCGCCCTGGCGGAACTCGCGCAGGCTCTCGGCGGCGCTGACGATCCTGTCCAGCCCGTACCAGGAGCGCTGTACCTCTTCAAACAGGCGCAGCCCCTGCACCGTGGGGTGCAGCCGCCCGCGCGAACGCTCAAACAGCGTCAGGCCGAGCACCTTTTCAAAGCGCGCCAGCTCCCGGCTGACCGTGGGCTGGGAGGTATGCAGCAGGCGTGCGGCCTCGGTCAGATTACCGGCGGTCATCACCGCGTGAAAAATCTCGATATGGCGTAAGTTAACGGCGGGCATAGGGGCGACCTTGCAGGAGTAATCCATATCATTTTTGCATAGAGTGGCGATAAAACGATATTTTTTATTACCCTGGTCCTGTGGCGTAATGCTAAAAAACGATGCCACCCGGAGAAGACCATGCCTCGCCCGCTACACACTACTGATACCGCCCTCAATGCCGAAAACCTGCTGCGCCTGCCCGCCGAGTTTGGCTGCCCGGTGTGGGTCTACGACGCGCAGATCGTCCGGGAGAAAATCGCGGCGCTGCATCAGTTTGACGTGGTGCGCTTCGCCCAGAAGGCCTGCTCCAACATCCATATTCTGCGCCTGATGCGCGAGCGGGGGGTGAAGGTCGACTCCGTCTCCCTGGGTGAGATCGAGCGGGCGCTGGCGGCGGGGTACGATCCTAAGGCCGACGGCGACGCCATCGTCTTTACCGCGGATCTTATTGATAGCGAAACCCTCGCCCGGGTGCATGAACTGCAAATCCCGGTGAATGCCGGGTCGGTGGATATGCTGGCGCAGCTGGGCCAGGTTTCGCCGGGCCACCGCGTCTGGCTGCGGGTCAACCCAGGGTTTGGTCATGGCCACAGCCAGAAAACCAACACCGGCGGTGAGAACAGCAAGCACGGGATCTGGCACAGCGATCTGCCGGCGGCGCTGGCGGTGCTGCAACAGTACAACCTGAAGCTGGTGGGGATTCATATGCACATCGGATCCGGCGTTGATTACGGCCACCTTGAGCAGGTGTGCGACGCCATGGTGCGCCAGGTTATCGAGTTCGGTCAGGATCTGGAGGCGATCTCCGCCGGCGGCGGCCTGTCGATCCCCTACCGTGAAGAGGAAGAAGCGATCGATACCGATCACTACTACGGCCTGTGGAACGCGGCGCGGGATAAGATTGCCGCTCACCTGGGACACCCGGTGAAGCTGGAGATCGAGCCGGGGCGTTTCCTGGTGGCGGAGTCCGGCGTGCTGGTGGCGCAGGTGCGCAGCGTGAAAACCATGGGCAGTCGCCACTTTGTGCTGATCGACGCGGGCTTTAACGATCTGATGCGCCCGGCGATGTACGGCAGCTATCACCA
>DKMV01000273.1:4677-10715 GCA_002469605.1 Leclercia sp. UBA7405 | reverse complement strand
CTACGTGAGGAAGGTCACAGCACTGAAAACGGTTACATCCGTTTTGTTAATGATTGTGATCCAGATCGTTATCTGGATGTTTTATTTAACGTCACGCCAGCCGCCCGGGCGGTAAGCTGTCGCCATAGCCACTCAACCGGCCCCTGGCGGAAATAGCGTAGCCAGATAACAGAGAAGAGAAGATTAACGGCCCACACCGGCACCACGAAGGCCAGCAGCTGCAGGCGATCGAACTTCATAAACAGGCCGAGATGATAAAAGAGCGTGGTGCAGATCAGGGTTTGCAGCAGATAGTTGCTGAGCGCCATCCGCCCGACGCAGGCAATCGCCCCCACCAGCCGTAAACGGCAGAGCTGCGGCCAGTAGCCGTAGAGTAGCGCGGCGTAGCCCACCGTCTGGAACGGGGCGCTCACTTCTCGCGGGGCCTGCAGCAGGAAGGCGCACCAGCGGTAATCCCAGCCAAGCTGCCACTGGGCGATAACCGCCGGCAGATTAATCCCCAGCCCCACCAGCACCAGCCAGAGGCCGGTCCGCCGGTAGTGGGCGAGACTGAATTCCCCCTTCAGCCAGCCGGTACGCATCAGGGCGGCGCCCATAAGCATCATCCCCGCCAGCTGCCAGCCGTACTGCGCGCCCAGGGCCAGCAGATTATTGCTGAGCATATCGATGCGGTTACTGATGGCCTCCGCGCCGCCGGCAAGCTTCCAGTACTGTTCGTACTGAAGGTTGGCCGCGTCCGGTACCCAGGAGCGGTTGGTAGCACCGTCGGAGATAAACCCCAGCAGCAGCAGCACGCCAATCCCTATCGCATACAGCACCACGCCGGTGTTGAAGAGATTTTTAACGTCATGAGCATCGCGGATCATGCGCCAGCAGATGAGCCCCACCAGCCCGTAGGCCAGCAGGATATCGCCGTCCCAGAACAGGAGGCCGTGAATAAACCCGAGCAGCACCAGCAGCGTAAGCCGGGACTGGATCCAGCGCTTGCCGCGCTTAAGCAGCAGCTGAAGTCCGGCGCCAAAAAGCAGGGCAAAAAGGGTGAGGAATTTAACCTGAGCGAAGAGATCCAGCACCGCCCAGGTCCAGGCGTCGCTAAGGGTGATATCGCCGTACCAGGCGGGATTAAGGTAAGCGGCTTTCGGCAGACCGAAGGCGCTAATATTGAGTAGCAGGATCCCGAGGATGGCAACGCCACGAACAAAATCCAGCGTGACGTTACGCTCCATTAATCCTGCCTTTAATCAGTTGTGATGACGCACGGCGCGCAGGAACTCCTGGCGGGTGTTCTGGCTGGACTTGAACAGGCCGCCCAGCGAGGTGGTGGTGGTAGCGCTGGTAGCATCACGAATACCGCGCGCCTTCACGCAGTAATGCACCGCGTCGATAGAAACCGCCACGTTGTTGGTGCCGAGTAGGGTTTGTAGCGCAATCAGGATCTGCTGGGTCAAACGCTCCTGCACCTGTGGACGCTGGGCAAAGAACTGCACGATACGGTTGATCTTGGAGAGGCCAATAACCCCATCTTTCGGAATGTAGGCCACGGTGGCTTTACCATCGATAGTCACAAAATGGTGTTCACAGGTACTGGTGAGGGTGATATCACGCACGGTGACCATCTCATCGACCTTCATTTTGTTTTCAATGACGGTGATTTTCGGGAAGTTAGCGTAATCCAGCCCGGAAAAAATCTCGTCCACATACATTTTGGCGATGCGGTGCGGGGTCTCCATCAGGCTGTCATCACTCAGATCGAGATTAAGCAGCTGCAGGATTTCCGTCATATGGCCGGAAATAAGACGTTTACGGGTTTCATTGTCCATCTCCTGAACCGGTGGACGCAGCGGGGTCTCAAGACCGTGTGCGACCAGGGCTTCATGGACAAGGGCAGCTTCTTTACTGAGTGACGGCATTTATTATTCTCCTGCAGGTGTGGCGCTTCTTTTGCCCTCGTCGGGGCAAAATGTGCACTCATTGTGCGCGAGGCGGCGCGCATAATCCAGTATTCACAGCGATTATTATTACGATTGCCGCTGCCTTTCAGGATGACGCGACCAGACCAGCGCCCCGGCGATGAAAAGCGCGATCCCGGCCAGCCCCAGCGCAGGCTCCAGCCGGTGGGTTAACCAGGTCGACAGCGCCGAGGTCATCGGGCCCACCAGCTGCCCCACCGCATAGCCGGTAGTTAACAGTCCAGCCATATAGCGGGTATGATTCGGCGCCAGCTCGCGGCCATATAACAGCGACAGCTGCACCGCGCAGAGGAAGCCGCCACCGACCAGCAGCGCGCCGGTGACCAGTCCCGCCATGCCGGGCATCAGCCAGGCGGCCAGCACCCCGATCCCCTGCAGCCAGAGCACCAGCGCCAGCCGACGATGAGAAGTGGAGAGATGGCGCAGGGCGATGCTCAGGGCAATACCCACTACCGCCGCCGCGCCAAACACCGGCCAGACGAACTGGGCAAAGACGCTGCCCGGAAAACGCACCGCCGCCATCTGCGACAAAAAGGTCGCCGGCAGGATATAGCCAAACCCGGCCAGGCTGTAGCTCCACACCAGCCGGCGCAGATCCCGGGTAAGGTGCAGCGGCTCCGGCGCGCTGCCAGGACGATGCAGCTGCCCGGCGCGGGGCAGATAGCGAGCGACCAGCACAATTAATATCAGCGCCAGCACGCCGTAAATCTGCCACGCCGCCCCGGCCCCCAACGAGCGGGACTGGATGTAAACAGCCAGCAGCCCGCTAATGGCAATGCCTGCCCCCGGCCCGGCAAAGACCGCCGCGCTCAGGCCAGGCTTGCCGTAATGGGCCAGCCGTTCGTTGGTCCAGGCCGCTATCAGCACCATCGACCAGCCGCTCATGGCGCCGATCACAAAGCGCAACAGGCCGTGCACCAGGGCGTTATCCGCCACCGCAGAGAGCAGCGTCAGCACCACGGCACCGGTAATCCCGAGCCACAGCCGCCCTTCGACAAAGCGGTGTGCGCGCATGGCATCCCACGCCCCCGCCAGATAGCCCAGGTAGTTCATTGCCGCCACCAGCCCGGCGCTGGTAAGGGTAAGTTGTCCGGCGGCAATCATCAGGGGAACCTGGGGCGTAAACGCAAACCGCCCTATCCCCATCGCCACCACCAGAACCATAAACCCGCTGAGCGCGATACGCAGCGCCATGGTCACTCCAATTGTTAAAAATAAGTTAATTAATGATGCCGGATATGGCGGCGTTGCGGAAGTGAAAGTTGCGCACAGGTGAATGAATTATCTGTATTATGGGCAAATTCACTCGCTATTCCCTGAAAGGAGCCCTGCATGGAACTGCTCGAAGAGCACCACTGTTTTGAAGGACGGCAGCAGCGCTGGCGCCACGACTCCGGGGTGCTGAACTGCGCCATGACCTTCAGCATTTTTCTGCCTGCGGTTGACGGTAATGCGAAGCCGCCGGTGCTGTACTGGCTGTCGGGCCTGACCTGTAACGACGAAAACTTTACCACCAAGGCGGGCGCCCAGCGCGTGGCGGCTGAGCTCGGCATTGCGCTGGTGATGCCGGATACCAGCCCGCGCGGCGACGATGTAGCGGACGATGACGGCTACGATCTCGGCAAAGGCGCCGGTTTTTATCTCAACGCCACCAAAGCGCCCTGGGCCAGCCACTACCGCATGTACGACTATCTGCGCGACGAGCTGCCGGCCCTGATCCAGAAAGAGTTTACCGTGGGCGACCGCTGCGCCATCAGCGGCCACTCCATGGGCGGCCACGGGGCGTTGATTATGGCGCTGAAAAATCCGGGGCGCTTCACCAGCGTGTCGGCCTTTGCGCCTATTGTGAATCCGACCCAGGTGCCGTGGGGACAGAAGGCCTTCAGCAACTATCTGGGTGATGACGAACAGGCGTGGCAGGCGTGGGACAGCTGCGCGCTGATGCTCGCCAGCCAGCCGGAGCAGGCGATCCCAACCCTTATCGATCAGGGTGACGCGGATCAGTTCCTGGCGAACCAGCTTCAGCCTGCGGTACTGGCCGAAGCCGCACGCCAGAAGGCCTGGCCGCTGACCCTGCGCATCCAGCCGGGGTACGATCACAGCTACTACTTCATTGCCTCCTTTATCGAAGATCACCTTCGCTTCCACGCCGCGCACCTTAGCGCTAAATAATACCGGAGGGCGCAGCCCTCCTTTTTTACAAAGCCTTATCCGCCTGAATCTGCTGGATTTATCCGCTACCAACATCAAACACAAATGATTTCAATTATCATTTGTGTTTACAAATATACATTCTTTTGTACAATCCTTCACGCTTCTCCATCGCAAAGAGTTCATATAAGACAAAGACATACAGTTCTCAGGGTCATCCCGATGGAGTTTTATTTCTTTTATATACGGAATGTACAAATGACAAGACCTCAGGTTAAGCGCCTGGCCGCCGCCGTTGGCCTCGCCGTGTTTTCGCCGCTACTGCATGCCGCCGATCAGGATACCGTTGTCGTAACGGCCACCGGCTTTGAGCAGAAGATCCAGAATGCCCCCGCCTCTATCTCGGTCATTTCGAAACAGCAGATCGAAGATAAGGCCTATCGCGACGTCACCGACGCCCTGAAGGACGTGCCGGGCGTGGTGGTTACCGGCGGCGGTAGCAGCAGCGATATCAGCATTCGCGGCATGGCCTCGCAATACACCCTCTTCCTGGTCAACGGTAAGCGCGTCAGCACCCGCGGCACCCGCCCGAACAGCGACAACGCCGGTATCGAACAGGGCTGGTTGCCGCCGCTGGAGTCCATCGAACGCATCGAAGTGATCCGCGGACCGATGTCGTCCCTTTATGGCTCTGACGCGATGGGCGGTGTTATTAACATTATTACCAAAAAAGCAGAAGATGGACAATTACACGGTTCTATTTTTGGTCAATATAACCGAGCAGACCGTGGTGATGGTAAAAACCAGTACCGTTACGGGTTTAACCTATACGGTGGTTTAACCGATAATTTAAGGTTCACTCTGGCAGGTGATGCTTATAACCGCGATGCATGGTATAGAAAGGGCCAGCCAGATCCAGATGGTGCATATTTTGTAGAAAAAGACACCAAAAACGTAAATGGTACTTTAAGCTGGAATATTAATGACCAGCAAACCTTAGATCTAGATTTGGGCTATAACAACGATAAACGCCCACTAACTCAAGATGCAGCTACCTCCATTCAAGAATCAGAAATGAAACGTACCAATGTGGGGATTGCTCACCGTGGTAAATGGGCTTGGGGTAAAACAGAAGCTTATATCGGCAAAGAAACCGCCAAAATTTATGACTATGACNNGATGGGCGGTGTTATTAACATCATCACCAAAAAGGTCTCGAACACCAAAGGCTGGACCGGCTCGCTGCACGGCGATGCCACCTTCCAGGAGAATAACGACTCCGGGGATCTGTTCCAGACCAACGCCTATGCCTCAGGCCCGCTGATTGACGGGCTGCTGGGGGCAAAGGTCACCGGGCTGCTGTCGCGCCGGGCAGAAGATAAAATCGAGAACGGCTACAACGAACAAAAGATGCGTAACGGCGGTATCACCCTGAACTTCACGCCGGACGAGAAAAACGATATTGATGTCGATTATGCCCGCGAGCTGCAGGACCGCAACAGCACCCCGGGGATGTCGAAAGCCGCAGAAACCTGCCGGGGCAGCGTCTGTACGCCGAATACCGAGAGTAAATCCCGCTATGAGCACACCACTTACTCCGTCACCCACAGCGGCTACTACGACGATTTCAACTCCACCAGCTATCTCCAGCAGGAAGAGACTAATAACCCCGGGCGCGAGATGCGCTCCTATAACACCACCTTTAACAACCAGAACCAGGTTTTCCTCGGCGATCACACCCTCACCCTCGGCGGCCAGTATCGCTACGAAAAGCTGCGCGATAACGGCAACCAGCTGGAGTCTGCCGACGGCCTGAACAAGCTGACGCGCTGGAGCTGGGCGCTGTTTACGGAAGATGAGTGGGCAATGACCGACACCTTTACCCTGACCGGCGGTCTGCGCATGGATAAAGATGAA
>DKMV01000273.1:3699-4551 GCA_002469605.1 Leclercia sp. UBA7405 | reverse complement strand
ATGGATAAAGATGAAAACTACGGTACCAACTGGACGCCTCGCGGCTACGGCGTGTGGCATCTGGCCGACGAGTGGACCTTAAAAGGCGGGGTCTCTGCGGGCTATCGGGCGCCGGATCTGCGCCAGTCCTC
This sequence comes from Leclercia sp. UBA7405, assembly GCA_002469605.1. GTDB lineage: Bacteria > Pseudomonadota > Gammaproteobacteria > Enterobacterales > Enterobacteriaceae > Enterobacter. Next base: position 4,420 of record DKMV01000273.1, on the reverse strand, counting down.
CGCAAGCTGGGGTCAGGTGACCGGCGGCGGGCGTCTTAACGGCATTATCGTGGGGAACCCGGATCTGAAACCCGAGAAGAGCCTGAGCGAAGAGATCGCCCTGCTCTGGGATAACAACGATAACCTCAACGCCGGCGTGACCCTGTTTAATACCGACTTCAAAGACAAGATCACCGAAGTGCGCCGCTGTAACAGCAGTGCCGATCCGGCCTGTACTATCGGCGGTGACGTCTACGACTTTGTCAGCGATCGGGTCAACGTCGATAAAGCCAATATGCGCGGCGTGGAGTCCAGCTTCGGCTGGAAAATCACCCGCGATCTGAACTGGACGGCAAACTACACCTATACCGAGTCTGAGCAGAAGAGCGGCCAGTTCTCCGGCAAGCCGCTGAACAAAATGCCGAAGCATATGTTCAATACCACCCTCGACTGGCAGGCTACCCCGGACGTTGGCTTCTGGAGCCGTCTGAACCTGCGCGGCAAAACCTCGGAATACCTGAGCCGCACCTCTATGTCGCAGGGCACCCCCTCTTATACTCAGGTAGACGTGGGGCTGCGCTATAACGCCAATAAGAACCTGCTGGTTTCCGCCGGGGTCTATAACCTCTTTGATAAGCAGATCGATTACAACACTTACGATACCGTACTCGACGGTCGCCGCTACACCGTGGGGATGACCTACAGTTTTTGACCCGCAAATAAAAAGCCCCCGGCAGCTGCC
>DKMV01000273.1:0-3483 GCA_002469605.1 Leclercia sp. UBA7405 | reverse complement strand
CCCCCGGCAGCTGCCGGGGGCTTTTTTATGGCCGGAACCTTACTTCTTAATGCGGTCCGGGAAGTGCATATCGCGATAGCGGACAAAGCGCGTCCCCTTCGCCAGCTTGTAGCCAAACCAGATAATCAGGAACAGCGGAATACCGATGTAGGTCGCCATCACGCCGCCCCAGTCAATGGTATCTGACAGGAAGGCTTCGTAGTTCTGGCCGAGGGTGATAATCAGGCACAGCACAAAGGCGAAGATCGGCCCCAGCGGGAAGAAGCCCGAGCGGTACGGCAGCTCGTTAATATCGTGCCCCTGCATCACATAGCCGCGACGGAAGCGGTAGTGGCTGATGGCAATCCCCAGCCAGGCGATAAAGCCGGTCATGCCGGAGGTATTCAGCAGCCACAGGTAGACGGTCTGGTTACCAAACATCGAGGTCAGGAAGCAGAGGCTGGCAATCACCGTGGTCGCCAGCAGGGCGTTACGCGGCACGCCGCCACGGGACAAGCGGGCGAAAATACGCGGCGCTTTACCGTCACAGGCCAGGGCGTACAGCATACGGGTAGAGGCATACATGCCGGAGTTACCCGCAGAGAGCACCGCCGTCAGGATCACCGCATTCATGATCGCCGCCGCCGAGAGCAGGCCCGCATGCTGGAAGACCAGAGTGAACGGGCTGACGCTGATGTCTTTCACATCGTTACGCAGCAGGCTCGGATCGGTGTACGGAATAATCAGGCTGATGATCAGGATAGCGAACACATAGAAGAGCAGGATACGCCAGAACACCTGACGCACGGCGCGCGGAATGTTCTTCTCCGGGTTTTCAGATTCACCCGCGGCAATACCGATAAGCTCGGTCCCCTGGAAGGAGAAGCCGACAATCATCGCCACGCCAATCATCGCCGAGAAGCCGCCGGCGAACGGCGCATCGCCAATTTCCCAGTTGCTCCAGCCCGCAGGCTCGCTGCCCTGGAAGATGCCAACGATCATCGCCAGGCCAACAACAATAAAGATGATGACGGTCGCCACTTTGATCAGGGAGAACCAGTATTCCGCCTCACCAAAGCCGCGCACGGAGATGTAGTTCAGCAGGAAGATCACCGCGAGGAACAGGGCGCTCCAGATCCAGCCCGGCGTATCCGGGAACCACCATGTCATCACCAGCTGGGCCGCCACCAGGTCAACGGCGATGGTTACCGCCCAGTTGTACCAGTAGTTCCAGCCCAGCGCGAAGCCGAAGCCCTCTTCGACATATTTCTGGCCGTAGGTAGAGAAGGAGCCGGAAACCGGCATATAGGCCGCGAGCTCGCCGAGGCTGGTCATCAGGAAGTAGACCATCAAACCAATCAGGATATAGGAGAAGAGCGCCCCACCCGGGCCTGCTGCGGAAATCGTTGCACCAGAAGCAACAAAAAGACCTGTACCGATAGAGCCGCCAATGGCGATCATCGTCAGGTGACGCGCCTTAAGTTCGCGACGTAGCGCGGGCGCTTCTGTGGTTTTATTTTCGGAAACCATATGAAAATGCTGTCCATTCAAAAAACGAGGCGCGATTGTAGCAGAGGAACCGCCATCCTTCCGGCAGAAATACTCTGTTATAAGAGAGCTTCATGACCGGTCCAGGATTATAAGTAAAGCAGAGATCGGCCGTTTTACCCGCGCGGCGTTACAGAGTGCGGCATGGTCAGATCTGGCAGTAGCGCAGGAAACGTTGCAGCGCGCCTGAAAGGTGCTTCTGGCGATGATGGATGCACCAGAGGGTGCGCACCAGCTTAGGTAACGGCAGCGGGATTTCGACAAGGGATCCGCTCTCAAGCTGTTCGGCGATGACCCGCCGGGACAGGCAGCTGATGCCAAGGCCGTGGCGCACCGCGTGCTTGATGGCTTCAGAGTTGCCGAGTTCCATCCCCAGATGAAACTGCGGCAGATGCGACAGCAGCAGATAATCGACGATCTCACGGGTGCCGGAGCCGTGTTCCCGCAGGATCCACGGCGCCTGAGCCAGCTTATCCAGAGTCACTTCCCCCTGTAATAGCGACGAGGCCGGGGAGGCAAACACCACCAGTTCATCCTCCAGCCAGGGCTCGGCGATAATATCGACGTTATGGCAGGGCCCTTCGATAAGCCCGATATCAACCCGAAAATCGATAATGGCGTTGATCACGTCCTGGCTGTTACCGACGCTCATCTCCAGCGGCAGGGTCGGGAAATCCCGGCGGTAGCGGGCGATCACCTCCGGCAGAATATAGTTGCCGATGGTGCTGCTGGCGAAAACGCGAATAGCGCCGTTCGCTTCCCGGAACAGCTGCTCTATCTCAGAGGTCTGTTCCAGCAGCGCCAGCGCGCGCGGGTAGAGCAGGCGCCCGTGCTCATTCACCATCAGCCGCTTCCCCACCCTGTCGAACAGCTGCACGCCGAGCTGACCTTCCAGATCGGTCAGCGCCGCGCTGACCGCAGACTGCGACAGCGCCAGCATCTGGGAGGCCTGGGTAGTAGAGCCCGTTTTCAACACTTCGGTAAAGACTTCGAGCTGGCGTAAGGTGATGTGCATAGTCGCATTCTGCCTGGGTGGGGTAAGGTTCGCTTACCACTTATATAGATTGGTTATAAATATATAATCAATTTTATTTTTAAGCCAGAGGGTCGTACGCTTTTGCACAGATTAAGGAGAAACCTATGACAACACTGACTGTGCAGCACCCTCAACGTTCTGTATGGCATTTCGTCCCGGGCCTCGCCCTCAGCGCCGTGATTACTGGCGTGGCGCTCTGGGGTGGCAGCATCCCGGCAGTGGCGGGCGCTGGCTTCAGCGCCCTGACGCTGGCCATTCTGCTGGGTATGGTTATCGGCAATACCGTTTACCCGCACATCGGTAAAACCTGCGACGGCGGGGTGATCTTCGCTAAGCAGCATCTGCTGCGTCTGGGGATCATCCTGTATGGCTTTCGCCTGACCTTCGCCCAGATTGCCGACGTCGGCGTGAGCGGTATCGCTATTGATATCCTCACCCTGACCACCACCTTCGGGCTTGCCTGCGTTATCGGCCAGAAGCTGTTCGGGCTCGACAAACAGACCAGTTGGCTGATAGGCGCGGGCAGCAGCATTTGCGGCGCCGCGGCGGTGCTGGCCACCGAGCCGGTGGTGAAGGCCGAGTCCAGCAAGGTGACGGTTGCCGTCGCGACCGTGGTGATCTTCGGTACCCTGGCCATCTTCCTTTACCCGGCTATCTATCCGCTGGTGGCGCACTGGTTTAGCCCGGAAACCTACGGGATCTATATCGGCTCAACCGTTCACGAAGTGGCGCAGGTGGTTGCTGCCGGCCACGCCATCGGCCCGGATGCCGAGAATGCGGCGGTGATCGCCAAAATGCTGCGGGTGATGATGCTGGCCCCCTTCCTGCTGATTCTGGCGGCGCGGGTAAAACAGCTCGCCCCGGCGGGAAGCGCGGAGAAAAGCAAAATCACCATCCCCTGGTTTGCGATCCTGTTTATT
>DKMV01000250.1:420-10668 GCA_002469605.1 Leclercia sp. UBA7405 | reverse complement strand
ACGTTGAACACCCCACCGCACAGGCCGACAATCTCTTTCGGAGCGGTATCGGAAATCACTGGCCAGCCCAGCGCACCAAAACCTTTGCCGAAGAAGGCCAGCGCCATCAGCATCACCACCAGCACGGTGTTGTCGGTGTAGTTACACAGAATGATGGTAGAGGCCAGCAGCATACCGAGCACGATAGGTAATTTACGCGCCAGGGTCAGTGATGAACCCCGTTTAATCAGATAGTCAGAGAAGACGCCACCCAGAACGCCGCCGACAAAGCCACACAGCGCCGGGATAGAGGCCACCAGGCCCACCTTCAGAATCGACATCCCCTTTTCCTGCACCAGATAGATTGGGAACCAGGTGAGGAAGAACCAGGTGATGGTGTTGATAAAGTATTGCCCGAAAAAGACCCCCAGCATCATGCGGCTGCTCAACAACTGCTTGATGTAGTGCAGTTTTGGCCCGCTGGCGGCTTTATCCCCCGGCTTTTTATGATCCATATCGACCACGGCGCCGTTCTCGGAGATGAACTTCAGCTCTTCGGCAGACATGCGCGGGTGGTCGGTTGGGTTATGGATGAACTTGACCCACAGGCCGGTCAGCACAAAGCCAATCACGCCCATCACGGTAAAGACATGCTCCCAGCCCCAGGCAAAGGTCAGCCAGCCGAGCAGCGGCGAGAAGAGCGCCAGCGAGAAGTACTGGGCGGAGTTAAAGATAGCCGATGCGGTGCCGCGCTCTTTGGTCGGGAACCAGGCCGCCACGATGCGGGCATTAGCCGGGAAGGATGGCGCTTCAGAGAAGCCGAGCATAAAGCGCATCAGGAACATTGACACCCCTGCCCACGCCAGCGGGAAGAGATCCACAAAGCCCTGCAGGAAGGTGAACAGCGACCAGAAGAACAGGCTGTAGGTGTACACTTTTTTGGAGCCAAACTTATCCAGCAGCCAGCCGCCCGGGATCTGCATCAGCAGGTAGGCCCAGCCAAATGCCGAGAAGATATACCCCATGGATACCGCGCTGAGCTGTAACTCTTTTGCGACATCAGTCCCGGCAATAGACAAGGTTGCCCGGTCGGCGTAGTTCACCGCCGTGACAATAAAAATAATCAGCAATATTAAATGACGGGTATGAATACCCTTGCGGGTTTCTACAGCAGTTTCCACGCTCATAGTTAATTCCTCAGGCCCAGCGCTATTTATATTTATTATTTTTGAGAAGATGTTTTCTGGTTATTTTCAGACAGCAGGTAATATCAATTTATTAACCAGATACAATGAAAGCGGGATTAAGTATAAACATCCGCCGGATCCTGCACATTGTAACAACGCTCAATTTTGAAGCTTACTGAGAATAATATATTGAGCATATGCACAACATCCTGGGCGCTGATGCACAGATTTGCGCATTCACCACCGGGCGTGGCTACCTCGCGGCCAGCGCAGTGATCTCGATCACGTTTTTATCCCGGCACTCCTGACATTCTTTATTCACTACAACCGCGTCTTTATTTCTGCTAATAAGAAAATAAGCACCCCGTTAACGAAATTTAATATTCAAATCTTCGCTGGAGAATAGTGAACAATGGCCGACATCGAAATTCGACAAGCGTTGCCGACGGCGTTTTATATAAAGGTGCATGACACCGATAACGTGGCGATTATTGTTAACGATCATGGGTTAAAAGCCGGAACCCGTTTTCCGGATGGACTCGAACTGATCGAACATATCCCTCAGGGCCATAAAGTCGCGCTGGTGGATATCCCGGCGAAAGGTGAAATCATTCGCTACGGTGAAGTCATTGGCTATGCGGTGCGCGCCATTCCCCAGGGAAGCTGGATTGACGAATCGCTGGTCGAGCTGCCGGAAGCCCCGCCGCTCAATACCCTGCCGCTGGCTACCCGCGTGCCGGAGCCGCTGCCCGCTCTCGAGGGTTATACCTTTGAAGGCTACCGCAATGCAGACGGCAGCGTCGGCACCAAAAACCTGCTCGGCATCAGCACCAGCGTCCACTGCGTGGCGGGAGTGGTGGATTACGTGGTGAAGATTATCGAACGCGATCTGCTGCCCAAATACCCGAACGTCGACGGCGTGGTGGGGCTGAACCACCTTTACGGCTGTGGCGTGGCCATCAACGCCCCGGCGGCCATCGTGCCGATTCGCACCATTCACAACATCGCCCTTAACCCTAACTTTGGCGGCGAAGTGATGGTCGTCGGCCTGGGCTGTGAAAAGCTGCAGCCGGAAAAACTGCTGATGGGCACTGAAGACGCGCAGGCCATCCCGGTGGATGATGCCAGCATCGTGCGGCTACAGGATGAGCAGCACGTGGGCTTCCGCTCGATGGTGGATGATATTCTACAGGTAGCCGAGCGCCATCTGGCGAAGCTTAACCAGCGCCAGCGCGAAACCTGCCCCGCTTCTGAACTGGTGGTGGGCATGCAGTGCGGCGGCAGCGACGCCTTCTCCGGCGTGACCGCCAATCCGGCGGTCGGCTTCGCCACCGACCTCATCGTGCGCTGCGGTGCCACGGTGATGTTCTCAGAAGTAACCGAGGTGCGCGATGCTATTCATCTGCTGACCCCGCGCGCCATAAACGAAGAGGTGGGTAAACGCCTGCTTGAAGAGATGGCCTGGTACGATAACTATCTCGATATGGGCAAAACCGACCGCAGCGCCAACCCCTCTCCGGGCAACAAAAAAGGCGGCCTCGCCAACGTGGTGGAAAAGGCGCTGGGCTCTATTGCTAAATCGGGCCAGAGCGCCATTGTGGAGGTACTCTCCCCAGGCCAACGCCCAACGAAGCGCGGTCTGATCTATGCCGCCACCCCCGCCAGCGACTTTGTCTGTGGCACCCAGCAGGTGGCCTCCGGCATTACGCTACAGGTCTTTACCACCGGGCGCGGCACCCCGTACGGCCTGATGGCGGTGCCGGTGATCAAGATGGCGACCCGCACCGAGCTGGCGAACCGCTGGTATGACTTAATGGATATTAATGCCGGCACCATCGCCACCGGCGAAGAGAGCATTGAGGATGTGGGCTGGAAGCTGTTCCACTTCATTCTGGATGTGGCGAGCGGGCGTAAGAAAACCTTCTCTGACCAGTGGGGATTGCATAATCAGCTGGCGGTGTTCAACCCGGCGCCAGTGACCTGAGTTTGTTGTAAACCTCTTTAGCATGGCTTCGGCCATGCTTTTTTTTGCCTTTTTCTTTCGCAACCTTCCTTTCACTTTCGATAGTTTCGTTTTTACGATGTAAATCACAATAAAGCGTTCCGAAACGCTATATCTTCTTTCGAAGAAAACAAACGAAAGGTTTCGGAGGAAGGATGTATATCATTTCGACCAAATCGATGCTCACCAAAGCGCAGCAGGGTGGGTATGCGGTGCCGGCATTCAATATTCATAATCTTGAAACACTGCAGGTGGTTGTGGAGACGGCCGCTGAACTGCGTTCCCCGCTGATCGTGGCCGGTACGCCCGGAACGTTCAGCTACGCCGGAACCGGGAACATCATCGCTATCGCAGGGGATCTGGCAAAAACCTGGAACCAGCCGCTGGCGATCCATCTCGATCATCATGAAGATTTCGACGATATCGCGCAGAAAGTGCAGGCGGGGATACGCTCGGCGATGATCGATGGCTCCCATCTGCCGTTCGCCGACAACGTGGCGCTGGTGAAGCGGGTGACCGACTACTGCCATCGCTATGATGTGAGCGTCGAGGCGGAGCTGGGGCGCCTGGGAGGCCAGGAAGACGATCTGGTGGTAGACAGCAAAGATGCCCTCTATACCCATCCGCAGCAGGCGCGGGAGTTTGTCGAACGCACGGGCATCGACTCGCTTGCGGTGGCTATCGGCACGGCGCACGGCCTCTACAGCGCCGCCCCGCAGCTTGATTTTGAGCGCCTGCAGGCGATCCGCAATCAGGTAGAAGTCCCGCTGGTTTTACACGGCGCATCCGGGCTGCCTGCCGCCGATATTCGTCGGGCTATCGCTCTCGGCATCTGCAAGGTCAATGTCGCCACCGAGCTAAAAATCGCCTTTTCCGCTGCCCTTAAAACTTACCTGGCCACGCACCCTGACGCCAGCGATCCCCGCCATTACATGATCCCCGCAAAAGCCGCCATGAAAGAGGTGGTGCGCAAAGTCATCCATGACTGCGGCTGTGAAGGCAAACTCTGAAACCCCTGAACCGGAGGAAACGGTGAAAAACATTATTGCTCGCCATAAAGCGGGAGAACATCTTGGGATCTGTTCCGTTTGTTCAGCACACCCGCTGGTAATTGAAGCCGCCCTGCGCTTCGATTTGACCACATCCAAACAGGTGCTGATCGAAGCGACATCTAATCAGGTGAACCAGTATGGCGGCTATACCGGCATGAAACCCGCCGATTTTCGTGACTTTGTCCTGACCATCGCTGCCAGAGTGGGATTCCCGCAGGAGCGTTTGATTCTCGGCGGCGATCATCTGGGGCCAAACTGCTGGCAGAACGAACCCGCCGAGGCGGCAATGACCAAAGCCGTGGCGCTGATTAAAGCCTACGTTGCCGCCGGCTTTAGCAAAATTCATCTCGATGCCTCGATGTCCTGCGCGGACGATCCCGTCCCGCTCGATCCCCGGGTGGTTGCGGCTCGGGCAGCGCGCTTATGTCAGGCAGCAGAAGAGACCGCCACCGAGGGGCAGAAAGCGGTACTGACCTACGTGATTGGCACCGAAGTACCGGTACCGGGCGGTGAGGCTGGCAGGATCGACAGGGTGCACGTCACCCGCGTAGAGGATGCGGCCCAAACCCTGGAAACCCACCGGGAGGCGTTTCACCGCCTGGGGCTGGACAGCGCAATGGAACGGGTGATTGCTATCGTGGTACAGCCTGGCGTGGAGTTCGACCACACGCAAATCATTCACTACCAGCCGCAGGCAGCCGAAGCGCTGGCTGGCTGGATCCGTCAGACACCGATGGTCTTTGAGGCGCATTCAACGGACTACCAGACCCGTCAGGCCTATCGCGCGCTGGTGGGCGACCACTTTGCGATTCTTAAAGTTGGCCCGGCCCTGACCTTTGCCCTGCGTGAGGCAATTTTCGCCCTCGCCCGGATGGAAAACGAGCTTGTCGCCCCGGAGCAACGCAGCCATGTGCTTCAGGTTATTGACGAAGTGATGCTGAACGAGCCGGAGTACTGGAAGAAGTATTACCACCCCACCTGGAGCCAGGCGATGGTGGATATCCATTTCAGCCTGTCGGATCGCATTCGCTACTACTGGCCGCACCCGCGCATTCGCCAGAGCACGGAGAAATTGCTCGCTAATCTCAGCGCCATTTCGCTGCCGCTGGGGCTTATCAGCCAGTTTATGCCCGTGCAGTTTGAACGTCTGTCGAGGAATGCGATCGCCGCTACACCGCAAAGTCTAATCATCGACAAAATACAGGATGTATTACGCGCCTATCGATTTGGCTGTAATCCCGAACAGGTCTGCTATCCGGAGAGTGTATGAGTCACGTTTTTGTCCGTACCGGTATTGAGTTTACAAACTGCCAGCAGGCGCTGGCGCATATTGGCGAGGAGATGCTGGCGAAAGGGGTCGTCCATGCCAGCTACCCTGCCGCGTTGCAGGAGAGGGAGAGAAACTACCCCACCGGCATCCTGCTTGAACGCCATGCGGTCGCCATTCCGCACTGCGAGGCGGAGCATGCGAGAAGCCCCGCAATTTACCTGATTCGTCCGGACAAACCGGTGAATTTCCAGCAGGCTGACGATGATGGCGAGGTCGCGGTTTCGCTCATTATTGCGCTGATTGTTGAAAACCCGGCGGCGCAACTGAAACTGCTGCGTCGTCTTTTTAGTGAGCTGCAAAACCCCCAGACGCTGGAGATGCTGCTGGCTACACCGGCTGAGCATCTGGCCACTCGCTTCCGGGAGACGATCCTTGAGCCTGCCGCCTGTGCTCAGGCTTCATAACATACTGATAATAAAAAGGAGTACCCTATGAAACGTAAAGTTATTGTTGCCTGCGGCGGTGCTGTCGCAACCTCTACCATGGCAGCAGAAGAGATTAAAGAGCTGTGTGAAGCCCACCGCATCGACCTGGATCTGGTGCAATGTCGGGTAACCGAAATCGAAACCTATATGGACGGGGCAGACCTTATCTGCACCACGGCGAAAGTCGACAGAACCTTTGGCGAAATCCCGGTGGTGCACGGCATGCCCTTTGTGTCGGGCGTTGGCATCGAAGCCCTGCAGCAAAAAATCCTGACCATCCTCGAGGGGTAAGAACATGTTTACCGAAATCATGCGGTATATCCTCGATCTGGGGCCCACGGTGATGCTCCCCATCGTCATCATCATCTTCTCGAAACTGCTGGGGATGAAGCTGGGCGATTGCTTTAAATCAGGCCTGCATATCGGCATCGGCTTTGTGGGGATCGGGCTGGTCATCGGCCTGATGCTCGACTCTATCGGCCCGGCGGCCAAAGCGATGGCAGAACAGTTCCAGATTAACCTGCACGTCGTGGACGTGGGCTGGCCGGGGTCGTCTCCCATGACCTGGGCCTCGCAAATCGCGCTGGTGGCGATCCCGGTCGCCATTGGCGTGAATGTGCTGATGCTGGTTACCCGGATGACGCGGGTCGTAAACGTGGATATCTGGAATATCTGGCACATGACCTTTACCGGCGCAATGCTGCACCTGGCCACCGGCTCGTACTGGCTGGGGATCCTCGGGGTATTGCTGCACGCGGCCTTCGTCTACAAACTGGGTGACTGGTTTGCTAAAGATACGCGAGACTTCTTTGGTCTGGAGGGGATCGCCATCCCGCATGGCTCCTCGGCGTACCTTGGCCCGATTGCGGTGCTGGTCGACACCCTCATCAACAAAATCCCGGGGCTTAACCGCATCCACTTCAGCGCGGACGATGTGCAAAAACGTTTTGGCCCCTTTGGCGAGCCGGTTACCGTCGGGTTTGTGATGGGGCTGGTGATTGGCATGCTGGCAGGCTACGACGCGAAAAACGTCCTGCAGCTGGCGGTAAAAACCGCCGCCGTTATGCTGCTGATGCCGCGCGTCATCAAGCCGATTATGGATGGCCTGACGCCCATTGCCAAACATGCGCGTAAACGCCTGCAGGCAAAATTTGGCGGCCAGGAGTTCCTGATTGGCCTGGATCCGGCGCTGCTGTTGGGCCATACCTCCGTGGTCTCCGCCAGCCTGATCTTTATCCCGTTAACCATTCTGATTGCGGTGCTGGTACCGGGCAACCAGGTCCTGCCGTTCGGCGACCTCGCCACCATCGGCTTCTTCGTGGCCATGGCCGTTGCGGTGCACCAGGGCAACCTGTTCCGCACGCTAATTTCCGGGGTCATTATCATGGGGATCACCCTGTGGATCGCTACCCAGACCATCGGCCTGCATACGCAGCTTGCCCAGAATGCCGGCGCGCTGAAAGCGGGGGGTCTGGTGGCCTCAATGGATCAGGGCGGCTCCCCGGTCACCTGGCTGTTGATACAGCTCTTTACCTGGCAAAACCTGGTGGGGTTTGTGGTTATCGGCGCGATTTATTTTGCTGGCGTGCTGCTCACCTGGCGCCGTGCCCGGACATTTGCGGCCACTGAAAAACGCGCCGCTAATCCACAGAGCCAGACGGCTTCCTGATATACGGGGAGCGGTGCTCCCCTTCTTTTTGGAGTGAATCATGAAATCAGTGGTAATTCATGCTGAGGGCAGCGTTCGCGTTGAAGAACGCCCTGTCCCGCACATTCAGGACGCGGATGAGGTACTGGTGCGCGTGGTCTGTTCAGGATTATGCGGATCGGATATCCCCCGTATCTTCGCCAAAGGGGCACACTATTACCCCATCACTCTCGGGCATGAATTTAGCGGATACGTTGAAGCCTGTGGAGCGGCGGTCACCGATCTTCAGGCCGGCGATGCGGTGGCCTGCGTGCCCCTGCTGCCCTGCTTCTCCTGCCCGGAATGCGGCAAAGGTTACTATTCGCTGTGCAGGCAGTATCAGTTTGTCGGTTCCCGCAGCGAAGGGGGAAACGCGGAGTACATTGTTGTGAAGCGCGCCAACCTGTTCCGCCTGCCGGATGAGATGGCTATCGAAGACGGGGCCTTTATTGAGCCCATCACCGTGGGGCTGCATGCCTTTCATCTGGCCGCGGGATGCGAAGGCAAAAACGTGATTATCGTAGGGGCAGGGACCATCGGCCTGCTGGCGATGCAGTGCGCGCTGGCGCTTGGTGCCAGCAGCGTGACCGCAATTGATATCAACGACGATAAGCTCGCTCTTGCCACCGCGCTCGGGGCGACCCGGGTATTTAACAGCAAATCTCAGCGTGCAGACGAGATCCTGGCTGCGCTTCACGATAGCCGTTTTGATCAACTGCTGTTGGAGACCGCCGGCACCCCGCAGACCGTCTCTCTCGCCATTGATATCGCCGGGCCACGCGCCCAGCTGGCGCTGGTGGGCACGCTGCATCACGACCTGAACATGTCGGCAACAACCTTTGGCAAGATCCTGCGTAAAGAGCTGAGCCTGCTGGGCAGTTGGATGAACTACTCCGCCCCCTGGCCAGGAGAGGAGTGGAAAACGGCGGCCCGCCTGCTCAGCGAGAAAAAGCTGCAGCTGGAGCCGCTGATTGCCCATCGCGGCGACGCCGGGAGTTTTGCCAGGGCTATTCAGGCGCTTAATGGTTCCCCCATGCAGGGCAAAATCATGCTATGCCTCCGCTGAAGGTGCGAGCCAGCAACCTGCGCTGGCTCACATTTACTTTCGAATATTACCGTACACCTTTCGCATTCCTTCGATTAGAATAAGGGTAATTAATTGTCAGGCAAATCAATATGAACTCATTTGAGCGAAGGAATAAAATCGTTGACCTCGTCAACGCTCAGGGCAGCGTAATGGTGCTGGATCTTTCGAATCTGTTTGGTATTTCAGAGGTGACGATCCGCGCCGATTTGCGACTGCTGGAAGAAAAAGGTCTGGTGACGCGCTTTCACGGTGGTGCGGCAAAACCCGGCAGCAATCTGGCTGAAAGCGAAAACCAGGAAGTGGTGCTGGAAGATCGCTACCAGCTGGCAAGCGATCCTAAAAAGCGCATTGCGCAGGCCGCGGCAGCCATGATTGCCGAGGGAATGACCGTTATTCTGGATAGCGGCAGTACAACAATGCTGATCGCTGAAGCGCTGGCGAAAAAAGCCAATATTACGGTTATTACTAACAGCCTGCCCGCCGCCTTTGCCCTCTCTGAGAATAAAGACATCACGCTGGTGGTCTGCGGCGGTACGGTGCGCCATAAAACACACTCCATGCACGGTACTATCGCCGAGCGCTCGCTGGCAGGGATTAGCGCAGACCTGATGTTTGTGGGCGCTGACGGTATCGACGCCACCAACGGCATCACTACCTTCAATGAAGGCTACTCAATCAGCAGCGTAATGGCAGCGGCCGCGCATAAAGTTATTGCGGTGCTGGATGCCAGTAAATTCAACCGTCGCGGTTTTAACCAGGTGCTACCAATGGAGAAGATCGACTGCGTTATCACCGATGATGGCATCGGCAAGCAGGATAAGGCGCTACTGCTGGAGACGGGAACGGAGCTTATTACGGTGTAGCCTGAAGTGCAGGCCACCAGATGACCTGCACGTTTTTCCGCAATTTATACCGACAACATGCGACCTTACTCGCCGCTATCGCGCGGATCCCCCTGCTGCTCCAACGCATGTTTATAGAGCGCATTTTTCTTCACGCCGTGGATTTCGGCGGCCAGCGCAGCGGCTTTTTTCAGCGGCAGCTCGGCCTGGAGCAGCGCAAGCGTGCGCAGGGCATCGGCAGGCAGCGCATCTTCGGTCGCTTTATGCCCCTCAACAATCAGCACCATCTCGCCCTTACGGCGATTCTCATCCTCTTTTACCCAGGCCAGCAATTCCCCCACCGGCAGGCCATGAATGGTCTCCCAGGTTTTGGTCAGTTCGCGCGCCAGTACCACATAGCGGGACTCCCCCCAGACGGTAACCATATCTTCTAAACTTTCCAGCAGGCGGTGGGTGGATTCGTAAAAGATCAGGGTACGGGGTTCGGCCTCCAGCGCTTTAAGCACGTCGCGGCGGCCTTTCGATTTTGCCGGTAAAAAACCTTCATAACAGAAACGATCCGAGGGAAGCCCGGCGGCGCTTAATGCGGCAATAGCCGCACACGGGCCCGGCAGCGGCACTACGCGAATGCCCGCTTCGCGGCAGGTGCGTACCAGG
>DKMV01000250.1:0-287 GCA_002469605.1 Leclercia sp. UBA7405 | reverse complement strand
CCGGCATCGGAGACCAGGGCGATATTCTGCCCCTCTTTCAGTTTGGCCAGCAGCGTGTCGGCTTTTTGCTGCTCGTTGTGGTCGTGCAGAGCGAACAAGCGGGCATTAATGGCGAAGTGCTGTAACAGTAAACCGGTATGGCGGGTATCTTCTGCAGCAATCAAATCAACGGCTTGTAAAACAGTGAGAGCACGCTGGGTAATATCAGATAAATTCCCGATAGGAGTAGGTACAATATACAGTTGACCCTGAGAATTCTCTGCCGTTTCGTGTTGTTTCATTGTTTC
>DKMV01000360.1 GCA_002469605.1 Leclercia sp. UBA7405 | reverse complement strand
GTAGCCGTTGATGTAGTCAGAAGCACCGGAGGCCAGGAAGACAACCGGCCCCATCAGATCGGATGGCAGACCCCAGCGGCCCGCCGGAATACGATCCAGGATCTCTGCGCTACGCTGTTCGTCCGCGCGCAGCTGCTGGGTGTTGTTAGTGGCCATATAGCCCGGCGCGATGGCGTTCACGTTGATGTTGTGCTTCGCCCATTCGTTTGCCAGCAGGCGGGTTACGCCCATTACGCCGCTTTTGGAGGCGGTGTAAGAGGGTACGCGGATGCCGCCCTGGAAGGAGAGCATGGAGGCGATATTGATGATCTTGCCGCCGTTACCCTGGGCGATAAAGTGCTTCGCCGCCGCCTGGGACATAAAGAAGACGCTCTTGATGTTCAGGTTCATCACGTCGTCCCAGTCCTGCTCGCTAAAGTTAATCGCGTCTTCACGACGGATCAGACCGGCGTTGTTCACCAGGATGTCGATTTTACCGAACTCGGCCACGGCGCGCTCCAGCAGCTCCGGGATCGCGTCGATTTTACGCAGATCGGCAGTCAGGCTCAGGAAGCGACGACCCAGCGCGGTTACGCGCTCGATGGTTTCAGCAGGTTCAACGATGTTGATCCCCACGATGTCGCAGCCCGCTTCCGCCAGACCTACCGCCATGCCCTGGCCCAGACCGGTATCACAACCGGTAACCACAGCCACTTTACCCTGCAGAGAGAATGCATCCAGAATCATATGTGTTCCTTAATCGTTCAGCGCCTGTCAACAACAGGCAGAGTTATGCTTATCTGCCTGCGACTAGCGCAGATCTTTTACCGCGACGTGGTCCATGTCATCAAAGACCTGGTTTTCTCCCACCATACCCCAGATAAAGGTGTACGCGCGGGTGCCTACGCCTGAGTGGATTGACCAGCTCGGAGAGATGACCGCCTGCTCGTTGTGCATCACGATATGGCGCGTCTCCTGCGGCTGCCCCATCATGTGGAATACGCAGGCGTCTTCTTCCATATTGAAATAGAAGTACACTTCCATGCGGCGCTCATGGGTATGGCACGGCATGGTGTTCCACAGGTTGCCCGGCTCAAGCTCGGTCAGCCCCATGCTGAGCTGGCAGGTTTCCAGCACATCAGGAACGAAATATTTGTTGATGGTGCGGCGGTTGCTGGTGAGCGGATCGCCAAGAGTGACCGGGGAGACCTCTGCCGGCGTCACTTTTTTGGTCGGATAAGTGGTATGTGCCGGGGCGCAGTTATAGTAGAACTTCGCCGGCTTGCCGCTATCAACGCTGGCAAACACCACCTCTTTGGCGCCCTTGCCTACGTACAGGGCATCCCGGTGGCCGATTTCATAGCACTGGCCGTCAACGGTAATGGTGCCCGGGCCGCCAATGTTAATGACGCCCAGCTCGCGACGCTCCAGGAAGTAGCTCACGCCCAGCTGTTTGCCCACTTCGCCGCCCACGGAGACGGTGCTGGTCACCGGCATAATGCCGCCAACAATGATGCGATCAATGTGGCTGTACACCATGGTGTACCGATCGGCGACAAACACTTTTTCGACTAAAAACTCATTACGCAGCCCCTGGGTATCCAGCGTTTTTGCATGCGCACTGTGGATGCTTTGTCTGACTTCCACATTAACCTCCAGAATTGTTCAGACCCAACGGCCCGGATAATTAACAAAACGATGTTCCGTTTTCGTGATGAGCACATACTATCCCCTGCGAAATGGCTTTTCAATTACATTTAAAACGTTGTTTCACTTTTTCTGCATCTTAATGTCAGAAGTGGAATTGCGATCACGATTGTCGGGGAGTTGACAGGCCACAGATTAACGTGACCTAATTAACATCAAATAAAATATTCAATATTTACAGGTAGTTAATATCCATAACCCATAAAGGGTATAAATCTCTGTACGGATAATAAATAAGAGGGATAGATAACTCCGTCCCCCTTTTCTTCAGAAGTGCGCCACCAGTCACACACAATGAAACGGTGTTTTGATAATTTAACACCTGGTTTTTAACGTTTGTTTCTTTCAGGGCGTCTGCCCTGCTGTCGATACCAAGGAGCGCATCATGGCAAAAGGTATGCGGGTCAAGCTGAACTATGAGGTCAGCCAGGATCCGGATACGGGCGTGGAAGTAACCCGCCTGACTCCCCCGGAAGTAACGTGTCACCGTAACTACTTCTATCAGAAGTGCTTTTTTAATGATGGCAGCCACCTGCTGTTTGCCGGCGAGTTCGACGGTCACTGGAATTACTATCTGCTGGATCTAAAGAAGGCCGAAGCTATCCAGCTGACCGAAGGGGCGGGAGACAACACCTTTGGCGGCTTCCTGTCGCCGGATGATAAATCCCTCTATTACGTGAAAAACGATCGCACCCTGCGGGAAGTGAACCTGCAAACCCTGGAAGAGCGTGAAGTGTACCGCGTGAGCGACGACTGGGTGGGCTACGGCACCTGGGTTGCCAACAGCGACTGCACCAAACTGGTGGGCATCGAAATTGCCAAAAGCGACTGGACGCCGCTCAACGACTGGCAAATCTTCCACGACTTTTTCCATAAGGGGCCACACTGCCGCCTGCTGCGTGTCGATCTGCAGACCGGCGAAAGCCGCACGATCCACGAAGAGAAGAACTGGCTTGGCCACCCTATCTATCGCCCGTTCGACGACAGTACCGTCGCCTTCTGCCATGAAGGCCCGCACGACCTGGTGGATGCGCGCATGTGGCTGGTCAATGAAGACGGCAGCAATGTGCGCAAGGTTAAAGAGCACGCCGAAGGGGAAAGCTGCACCCACGAGTTCTGGGTCCCGAACGGCTCGGCGCTGGTCTACGTCTCTTACCTGAAAGGTAAACAGGGCCGCACCATTTACAGCTTTAACCCCGACACCGGTATCAATGAGGCGGTGATGCAGATGCCCGCCTGCTCTCATCTGATGAGCAACTTCAATGGCACCCTGCTGGTAGGCGACGGCTCCGGCACGCCGGTGGACGTAAAAGATACCAGCGGTTACACCATCGATAACGATCCTTATCTCTATGCTTTCGACGTGGCGAAAAAAGCCTGCTTCCGCGTGGCCCGTCACGACACCTCCTGGGCGACGGTGGCGAACAGCCGTCAGGTGACCCACCCGCATCCGTCTTTTACCCCGGATGATAAAGCGGTGCTGTTTAGCTCTGATAAAGACGGCAAGCCAGCGCTTTATATCGCCAGACTTCCTGAGCAACCTGAGTTATTGCAACTTTAATTGAGTTAGTGTTTCTGTAACTGGCCTTGCCCTCCTTCGCGGAGGGCTTTTTTTTATTTGTTCGTTACGCCGCTTTTATTTCAGATATAAAAAAACCGGCTTATTAGCCGGCTTTTTTTGGCAGAGGGGGATCAGAATGAATAAGCCACACCCACGCGGAAACGGGTTTGACGTTCGTCGGTCTCTTTCACGCCCACGTTACCGATTTCACCGTACGGGGCCCAGTTTTTATCGATCTTATAAGCCAGCTTAACGTTATATTCCTGGGAGTAGTCTTTGTTGTTATTACGAATCGTCCCTTCGGTGCTTTTCGCGTAAACGTAATTAAGCTCGGTACGCCAGTCGCCCATGACCCAGCCAACCCATGCATCGCCACGGTTGACTTTATCATCGTCTTTTTCGGCGCTGGACGGGTAACGGGTGTAATCATAGCGGTAGCGGGCAGCCACGTAGAAGCCGTTGTCGAAGCTGTACTGCGCATGGAGATAAGGCTTATAGATAGTGAAACTATCTTTACTTTCAAGGGTAAAACCTGGTGTTAACGCAATATTGGGGGTGGCTTTCCAGCGCCAGCTTATCTGGTCTTCGTGACCGTTACCGACGATATCCGCAAAAGGCTGGTCAGCTTTATCGCCGCCCGATTTCCATTTTGCTTCAACAGAAAAACCAAAACCGTTATCGAAACGGTGCGATACCGACGCGCGGTCAGCGTTCGAGCCGTTATCAATATATTCATGGCGCAGATCCACGGTTACCGCCTGCGCCGCAAAAGATGCACCAATTAAAGAAGCAAGGACCAGAGATTTGTTAAACATGTTCTACCCTCAATTAAAATGATGTTTTGTTTTTATGGAATTGCATTTTATTTTTTAAGTAACTGTATTTTAGTGATCCGGATCGTAATTATTTGTTTCATTTTTTTTGGCAAATATGGACGTGACCCCCATCAACAAAAGCAGCAGTTTAAGGCTAAATTTCCGGTCTGAGATCACAAAGATTTTTATATAACAGGGAGGGAAAGGTTGGCAGATAATGAGAATTATTTAGAAATTACTGATACGCGTAAAAATAAGTCCCCATTCACCCATAAAAAAGCCCCCGCGAGCGGAGGCCTGTTCCGGGATAAATTTCAGGACTATCTTTCGATGGCTAACGCCACCCCCTGACCGCCGCCAATGCATAAGGTGGCTAGCCCCTTGCGAGCATTGCGTTTCGTCATCTCATGCACCAGCGAGACCAGAATGCGGCAGCCGGATGCGCCAATCGGATGGCCCAGCGCAATTGCCCCGCCGTTCACGTTGACCTTCAGCGGATCCCACTCGAGCATTTTACCGACCGATAGCGCCTGAGCGGCAAAAGCTTCGTTAACCTCAATCAGATCTACTTCATCAAGCTCCCAGCCCGCCCGCTCCAGGCAGCGTCGGGTGGCGTATACCGGCGCAATCCCCATCAGGGCAGGATCGACCCCCACGCTGGCAAAGGCTTTGATGCGCGCCAGCACCGGCAGGTTCAGCTCTTCGGCTTTGCTTTCGCTCATCATCATCACCGCGGCCGCGCCATCGTTAATGGAGGAGGCATTACCCGCCGTCACCGATCCGAGGGAGTCAAACGCAGGATTCAGCATCGCCAGCCCTTCGGCGCTGGTATCGGTGCGGGGCTGTTCGTCAGTATCCACTATCTGGGCGTCGCCGCTGGCGCGGGTCGTCATTACCGGCACGATCTCATCCCGAAAGCGCCCGGCATCGATGGCGGCACGGGCTTTTTGCTGCGAACTGAGGGCATAGGCGTCCTGCAGCTCGCGGGTGATGCCATACTCCCGCGCCAGGTTTTCAGCCGTCACGCCCATATGGTAGTCGTTAAAGGCATCCCAGAGGCCATCGTGCACCAGGCTGTCGAGCAGCTGGCTGTTGCCCAGCTGCGCGCCGGTGCGGCTGTCGGTGAGAACATGCGGGGCGCGGCTCATATTCTCCTGGCCGCCGGCAATTACCACGTCGGCTTCGCCGCACTGGATCGCCTGGGTCGCCAGGTGCAGCGCCTTCAGCCCGGAGCCGCAGACGTCGTTGATGGTGATCGCCGATACCGTATTCGGCAGGCCGCCCTTCAGCGCGGCCTGGCGGGCAGGATTTTGCCCGGCGCCGGCGGTGAGCACCTGGCCGAGGATCACTTCATCAATTTCGTGCGTGGCAATGCCGCTGCGATCCACCAGAGCTTTTACCAGCACGCTGCCCAGCTCGACCGCAGAGTGACGCGCCAGCGCCCCCTGGAAACAGCCGATCGCCGTACGCAATGCCCCAACAATGACGACCTCTTTCATCTCAACCTCTGCGCAAAATGACAGCGGCAATAGTAGAGGATTGTTATCAACTCTTAATGTAAATGTTTAAAAAAAGTGAGTCTTATCACAAAGGATCCGCCTTCTGCTGCAGATAGTGGCGCAGCCAGTTTCCGGCGGTGCCGGGCGGAGAGCGTTTGTTCCACACCAGATCGATCGCTACCGAGCGCGGCCAGCCCGTCACGTTAAGCTGCACCAGCGATTTCGCCGGGGCAAACTCCTCCACCAGCGCGCAGGGCAGCTCGCACCAGCCGAACCCCTGCACTGCCATGCTCAGCAGCAGCAAATAGTTGGGTGCCGACCAGACCGGCCCCTGCGCCAGGGCGGGCTGCCGCTCCAGATAGGTATTGAGTCGCAGCTCGCGCCAGCCGTGGAGCTCGTCAGCATTAATATGGGCTTGTGCCGCCAGCGGGTGGCTGACGGCGGTGAAGATCGCCATATGGGTCTGCATGGGGAGCCGGGTGGCGCCAATATCGGTGGGATAGCTCTCCCGCGCTTCGGTAAGGCCCACCTGGGCCCGCTCTTTTTGCAGCAGGTCGATGACATCCTCCTCTTCCCCAATCAGGCATTCAAATTCGGTATGGGGAAAGCGTTCGTCAAAGCGGTACAGCAGTTCTTCCAGCACGTCCGGATGCAGGGTGTCCGAGAGGACAAAAGTGAGCCGCGCTTCGGTCTCTTCGCTGAGCGACACCGCCAGCGCATCCAGCCGCGCGCTGGCGGCCAGAATGGATTGCACATAACCCAGCACCTGCCTGCCCTGGGCGGTGAGCACCGGCTGACGGGCGCTGCGATCGAACAGGGTAAAACCGAGATCCTCCTCCAGATGGGCGATGGCGGTGCTGATGGTGGACTGGCTTTTACGCAGGCGGCGGGCGGCAGCGGAGAAGGAGCCTGCCGCCACCGTCTCAACAAAGGCCGTTAAGGCTTCGGGGGAGTAGCGCATGATCTATCTACTTTATCGATGGTTATTAACTTTTATATATCAGTTTAAACGATAAAAATAGCCACTCTATTATGCCCATCCCGGCACGTTAACGAGGTATCAGGTTATGCAGCACAACGATGTTCAGCGCAGAAAACTGCCGGAACGTATCTTTCACGCCGTCTGTTTTGAGGGTATCGCTACCGCGATCCTTGCGCCGACTACCGCCTGGCTGATGCAGCGCCCGGTGCTGGAGATGGGTGGTTTAACCATTCTGCTGGCGACCACGGCGATGATCTGGAACATTATCTACAACGCCGGGTTCGACCGCTTCTGGCCGGTGCATAAAGTCACCCGTACCGCCCGCGTGCGCGCCCTGCACGCCCTGGGCTTTGAAACCGGCTTTATTTTTATCGGCGTTACCATTGTCGCGCTGGTACTGGGGGTGAGCCTGCTTCAGGCATTCACCCTGGAAATAGGTTTCTTTATTTTCTTCCTGCCCTACACCATGTTGTACAACTGGGCCTACGACACCCTGCGCGATCGGTTTATCAAACGACGTCAGCAGCGGCGCGCGTTAAGCAACTAACCCTCCGGACGGAAATCCTCTCCGGCCGCCTTTTCATAACCAAAAATGCGATTGGAACACATAATTATGGTAAATTAGCCTCCTTTTTGTTGGTTTTATAGTTGATATATTTTGCTCATGTCGAAAATTTGGACTAAAGAGGAGACCCTCTGGAGCTTTGCCCTGTACGGCACGGCCGTGGGCGCGGGAACCCTGTTTCTGCCCATCCAGCTGGGGTCTGCGGGGGCGATCGTGCTCCTTATTACCGCCCTTGTGGCGTATCCACTCACCTACTGGCCGCATAAAGCGTTATGCCAGTTCATCCTCTCCTCTAAAACCAAAGGCAGCGAAGGGATCACCGGTGCGGTGACGCACTACTATGGCCGCAAGGTGGGTAACTTGATTACCGGCCTCTATTTTCTGGCCTTTTTTGTGGTGGTACTGATTTACGCGGTGGCGATCACCAACTCGCTGACCGAACAGCTGGCGAAGCGGATAACGGTAGATACCACCGTGCGGGTACTGGTGAGCCTGGGAGTGGTGCTGACCCTGAATCTGATCTTCCTGATGGGACGGCATATTACTATTCGGGTGATGGGCTTCCTGGTCTTTCCGCTGATCGCCTATTTCCTGCTGGTGTCGCTCTATTTAACCGGCAACTGGCAGCCAGAGCTGCTTACCGGTCAGATGACCTTCGATCGGCATACGCTGCACCAGGTGTGGATCTCAATCCCGGTGATGGTGTTTGCTTTTAGCCATACACCGATCATCTCCACCTTTGCCGTCGACCGCCGGGAAAAATATGGCGATGCCGCCATGGGCAAATGTACCCGCATTATGAAGGTGGCCTACCTGGTAATCTGCCTGAGCGTGCTCTTTTTTGTCTTTAGCTGCCTGCTGTCGATCCCGCCTTCGTATATTGTGGCGGCGAAAGAGGAAGGGGTGACCATTCTTTCAGCGCTCTCAATGATGCCCTCTTCGCCGTCATGGCTGGGGATATCCGGCATAGTGGTGGCGATTGTGGCAATGTCGAAATCTTTCCTCGGCACCTATTTTGGCGTGATCGAAGGGGCCACCGAGATAGTGCGATCCTCCCTCGGCCAGGCGGGCGTGAAGAAGAGCCGGGCGTTTAACCGGGCGCTGTCGATTATGCTGGTGTCGCTGATCACCTTTGCGGTGTGCTGCATTAACCCGAACGCTATCTCGATGATCTATGCCATCAGCGGGCCGCTTATCGCCCTGATCCTGTTTATTATGCCGACGCTCTCGACCTACCTGATCGCCAGCCTGAAGCCCTATCGCTCGGTGGGCAACCTGCTGACGCTGATTGTCGGGGTGCTATGCGTCTCGGTGATGTTTATCGCCTAAATGGCCATGCCATAAATGTGCAGCACGCTGGTCTGTTCCGGCGTGCTGAACACCTCATCGCGCAGATGGCGCATACCGTAAGATTCGTAAAAGCGCCTCGCCCCTTCATTTCCCTCCAGCACCTCCAGACAGAAGTAGCGGCTGCCGCTGCGCTTTGCGCGGGCAACCACATCGTCAAACAGCGCGCGGCCGTAGCCTTTTCCGGTAGCCGCTTTCGTGAAGTAGAGTTTATTGAGCAGGGTGCCATCGTGCGCCCCCTCCTGCTGGCGGGTGAATTTAGCAAAGCCGACGGGAATATCGGTTACGGCCAGCAACCAGCACGTTGAGCTGTCGCTCAGGCTGGCGGTTACCGCGGCGAGAGAATATTCATTCTCTACCCACTTTTGCAGATCCTCGTCAGAGCGCCAGTAGTGAGAGAAATGGCTGAGATAGGTGGCTTTGCCCAGTGCGGCCAGCACGGCTGCGTCCTCAATCGTCGCCTCTTTGATCTGCAATTCCATATTTCCTCCTGAAAAGTTCTGCGAGGGTAACGGTGAGCTGGAGATGGCACAACTATCAGATTTTGCGGGCGGGGACGGGATATTGTCGTTGAGTAGACGATAGTGCGGCTGCGTCAAAGGCGCTGGCGCAGCCGATAAGGCTCAGGCGCGAATATCGTCGTACTCGCGGGTATTATCGAATTCATGCTTCGCGAAGGGGCAGAGCGGGATAACTTTGCGGTTTTCGGCGCGCATTTTTTCCACGACTTTCGCCACCAGCTGCTTGCCGACGCCCTGCCCTTTCAGGCTCGGATCGACGTCGGTATGTTCAATAATGCTCAGATGCTCGCCTGTCGGGACAAACACGATCTCCGCCACCTGGTTACCGCTGGCATCGTTCACGTAAAACTTGTTATGGCCTTCCTGAATTTGCATGGTTTCTCTCTTATTTATGGCGGTACTTGAGCGCACCGCTCGGGCAGGTATCGATAATGCGTACGACGGTATCTACATCTTCCTGGTCAGGGATAATCCAGGGTTTACGTTTCAGATTAAAGAGCTTGCCGCTGCCGCGCACGCAATTTCCCGCGTGCTGGCAAATACCGGTATTGAAATAGACATCTATTTTCTCACCGGTATAGGCCCGGTAACCTGCTTGCAGGAGATCGTTATCCATGACATTGCCTCGGTAATTATTATGTTCGGCTGTTAGCATAACCCTGGTTGCGGGGCGTGACTATGGTTCTCTTTAGCAATGCAAACCTTCGCGTCTATAACCATACCGACAGAGTGGGTTATCGCGTGCGAAGCCTGGGAAGCAGCTAAAACCCTTAAATCATTTTTACCCGTTTCTTATCTGTAAATCTTAAATCTTCTTAAATCTCCATTTAATGGATTATTATATAATATAAACACAATAAATTAGAACTTAAACACAATAAAAGCACATCAAACAGAATAAAAAACTACACAACTGCAATAGATGATTTCATTTGTTTATAAGATAAATAGCTGGAAAATATCCTTCACAACCTGGCGAAGAACTGCAGGAAAATATAACGCCGGCACCGAGCCGTTATATCTCCACGCCAGCACTTTATATTTCATTTATCTTATTTGAACCGATACCAGTATGAAAAAATTCAAATTAAGCAAAACGGCGATATTAATCAACTGTCTGTTAATGGCCAATATCGCCAGCGCACAAATTTATAATGACGCTGACGGAATTATTACCGGCAGCGGCGTAATATCTGCAGATAGTATTTATAAAATTATCAGCACCTCCGGAGAACAAAACGCTATTTCCGTGGCTAACAACGGCAGCGTTACGATCAACAATCCGGGGGGCACGCCTATTGTCCAGGGCCACGGTGAGTTTGAAGATGGTGATCTTCTCTTAGCCAACGGCACGGTTATTCTGGTTAACAGCGGCACCATTAACCTGGGCTCGGGCTCTACGGTCAACCAGATAACGGGGGATTATATCCCCGGTACCGTTCCGGGTAGACCTGACCTGCCGCTCGACAGAGATTACGACTTTATCGCTGCCGTTAATATTCTCGACGGGGCGGGTTCAAGCGCAAATTATCTTGCACAAAAAGGCCAGATTATTGCCGATAATTTAACCGTCAACTCAAGCCATAAGCGAGATAACAAAGGCAATGTTGGTATTTATGGTGATAAAAATAACGGTGTCTTTACCTTAACCGGCACCACTACCGTAAATACCACGGTCACCGGCGCGAACAGTAATGCTTTTAGCGTTTATGCTAAAGAGGGCACGCTGATTAACGCTGAAGATCTGGTGATAAATACCCAGGGTACCCAGTACGCGGTAGGTCTTTTATCAGAAGCAACTAATGAGAATGACCGCTCCCTGATTCGTTATACCAATGCCAGGGTCACTTCTACCGCCGATCTGTATGCCGATGGCATTAACGCTAACGGGGGCGATATTGAAGCCAGCGGCGATACCTATGTCGATATCACCGTTAACGGCGAGGGCGGCGAGGCCTCCGCCATCTGGCTTTCCGATGGTTATAACAGTACAGATCTGCATGCCTCTATCACCACCGGCGGCACCACCTCATTGCTGTTGAAATCAGGCGCGGACAAGACGGTACTCCATGGTGTCGATTCTATGGGCGCTACCTTATACACCGCTAACAATCTCAATATCACCCTGGATGCCCAGGGGCATCAGCAGACTGTCGGCCAGGGCCTTTACGCCACCAAAGATTCAGCCCTGTCACCGGGTAAAATAGAGGTTAATGGCGATCTGGCGATTGATGTTATCGATTCGACCCACACCGGAGAATGGCGCTATCTGCATGCGAATAAGGGCGGCGAAATAGCCCTGAACGGCGGCGTGCGGCTGGGCGTTGGCTTCAATAACCCGGACGCTACCGCGATCCTTGCAGACAACGCAGACTCCCGGGTCACCATTAACAATCAGAAAACGGAGATCGTTGGCAGCCTCGAAGCCAAAGATTCCGCTCTGATTGACGTGAAAGCCAATAGTCAGTCGCGCATTGACGGCGGCATCCTGACCAGCGACGGCGCGGTGACTAACCTCTCCCTGGCCGATAACTCGGTCTGGAATATGACGAAGGACTCGCAGCTCACTAACCTGACGCTGAGCGACTCCACCCTCAACTTTATGTCAGCCGGCTCCGCTACCCGCCAATCGGCGCGCGCTGCGACCGCCTTTAAAACCCTGACGGTGAACGGCGATTACGCGGGCAATAACGGCAATATCGTGATGAACACTCAACTGGGTGATGATGCCTCGCCAACCGACCGGCTGGTGATTACCGGCAATACCAGCGGTACCACCAGCGTGCAGGTCGTCAACGCCGGCGGCGCGGGCGGTTTAACCACCGCGGGCATTGAGCTTATTTCCGTTGGCGGTAACTCCGAGGGTGAATTTAAGCAGAAGGGACGTATTGTGGCGGGCGCTTATGACTATAGCCTGCAACGCGGTGAAGGCCAGAGCGAAGGTAACTGGTATCTGAGCAGCACCCTGACGCCCGAGCCGGCGGAACCGACCGAACCAGAGGAGCCGACCGAGCCGACCAAACCAGAGGAGCCGGTCGACCCCACGGCACCTGCTGAACCAACCGATCCCGTCGCGCCAGAACAGCCAGCGGAGCCGGTGACGCCGGCCCCCACCCCGCGTGAATACGCCGTGCGTCCTGAAGCTGGCCTCTACGGCGTGAATCTGCAGGCCGCAAACAATCTGTTCAACACCCGCCTGCACGATCGCCTGGGCGAGACCCACTACGTCGATGCCCTGACCGGTGAAAAAGCCGTCACCAGCCTGTGGCTGCGTAACGAAGGCGGTCATACCCGTCAGAAAGAGAGCAGCGGCCAGCTGGATATGCAGAGCAACCGCTACGTGATGCAGCTTGGCGGCGATATCGCCCAGTGGTCGTCTGACAACACCGATCGCTTCCACCTGGGCCTGATGGCTGGCTATGCTAACCAGAAGAGCCACGCAAAGAACCAGCGTAACGGTAACCGCGCCGACGGCAGCATCAACGGTTACAGCGTCGGCCTGTACGGCACCTGGCTACAGGATAATACCACTCAGGAAGGGGCATACGTTGATGGCTGGGCGCAGTACAGCTGGTTCGACAATACCGTCTCCGGCCGTGGTGTGGAATCTGAAGCTTATGATTCAAAAGGCTTCACCGCATCGTTGGAGTCTGGCTATACCTGGAAGCTGGCGGACATCAGCGAGCGTAATGCGCTCTATATCCAGCCAAAAGCGCAGGTTACCTGGATGGGCGTGAAGGCAAATGACCATCAGGAAGCCAACGGCACCCGTGTGGAAGGCCGCGGCGACGGCAACCTCCAAACCCGCGTCGGCGTACGCCTGTTCGGCAAGGGCCACAGCAAGCTTGATGAGGGAAAAAACCGCACCTTCCAGCCGTTTGTGGAAGCTAACTGGATCCACAACACAAAAGAGTTCGGCACCTCGCTTAACGGTGAAAAGGTCAATCTGGCGGGCACCCGCAACATTGGCGAGCTGAAGGTCGGCGTTGAAGGCCAGCTGAACAAAAATGTCGCCCTGTGGGGTAACGTTGGGCAGCAGGTTGGCGATCAGGGTTATAGCGATACCGCAGCAATGATTGGTATTAAAGCGTCGTTCTAAAACCCCGCCCTCGGTCGTTATGGCCGGGGGTTATTGTCATTTTACCGACGACCAGAGTTCGACGCAGTTGCGGCCACGGCGCTTGGCGCCATAAAGGGCTTCGTCGGCCGCCTGAATAAGTCGCTCGTAGTCCGGATGGCCGTTATACATGGCAACGCCAATGGAAAGGCTCAGGGGAATAATCTCTCCTGAAGGGGCGTTAACGCGGATTTTTTCTACACGGGCCCGGATTCGCTCGGCGGTACGTAAGGTATCAGCCTGCGCGGCCTCCGTCAGCATAATCAGAAACTCATCGCCGCCGTATCGAAAAACATAGTCGCTGGTACGCACATGCTCATAGAACGCCGAAGAGACCTTACGCAGGATCTCATCCCCGGTGCTGTGTCCCCAGGTATCATTTATTTGCTTAAATCTGTCGACATCTATCAACAATACGGAAAGCGGCAGGCCCACCCGATTGGCATGACTGATTTCACGTTTGAATATGGTAGGCAAGAAGCGGCGGTTAAGCAGGCGGGTTAGCACGTCCATCCCCACCTCGTGTCGCGCCACCTCTTCAAACAGCTCCCGCAGAAGGGTCGTAATCTGGGAGAGGGTATGGCGGGTTTGTTGCAGAAAGGCAACGCGCTGTGCCCTGTTATTCAGCGTGTTGTTATGTAGCCTGACCTTGCTGAATGTAACGTCGAACTCCTGCATCAGGCGGGATATGTGTCCGGCTTCGGTAATTCCGCTGAAATAGTGGCGGCCCTTGTGGCTGAACCAAAGGCCAAAATCGGACTGGCTGAGGGGGAGGATATTTCCCGCGCTGCCGTCGAGCATCACTTTATAGACCAGCTCCATCTCCCATGATAGAAGCGAGGCAATCTGACGCTCTTTTTCCTCTTCGGCGTTCTCCATAAGCGAGAAAATACGGTAGTTCTCATCCTCTTTTGCCGCGCTGTTCTCGCTGAATACAAATGCCCGCGACATTACCTCCATCGCCAGATCGATGATATTCATCATGTAGTGATAGACATTCAGCTTCATTTCAGCTGAATGCTGAGAAGCGGTAACTGCGGGAAAAAGTAATTTTTTAAGTACCCGGAACCCCATCTCGACCAGATCGACGGGGATGCCAATTCGGGCATGGACATCGGCGGCGCGCTGTTGGGCCTGTATCAGGTGATCTATGTCCTCTGTTTTGCAGGAAAGGATATCGATTATCCAGCTGTGAAGGGCGTCTTGTAGCTGTCTTTCAACCTGCTCGTTGGTCAAGAATTCTGAAGTATGGGGATCGGCCAGCATGGCACGATAAAACGCTTTACTCAGCTCAGCTGCATGCCGGGTCGCAAGTTCTGTGGTAATGAGCCGCACCTCTGGCGACGCTTCATTAATAAGTACTGTCCATTCATCTTTTACTTTGAGCAGGTAGGTTTCCATATTACAGATCCTTATGATGATCTGGGGCCGTCTGTCAGGATTGCCTGTTAAATTTTAGTCAACTTTTAAAAGATACATGCAGGATGAGGGAGTTGCACAAAAACTGACCGCCGCAGGAAGCATAACGCAGGATAAATGCTCTGACAGTGCCGAATCGAAAGTAATGGGATAGTGCGCAGGGGAGCGATTACAGGAAAGCAGAGGGATTTTACTAATCGTCTGAAAGCTGGAGCGGGCGAAGGGAATCGAACCCTCGTATAGAGCTTGGGAAGCTCTCGTTCTACCATTGAACTACGCCCGCTTTAGAGGTAGCCAAAGCATTATAGACTTTACGCCCCCTCTGGCAACCCCACCCTCTGCTAAGTGGCGATATTATAACCGCTTAGCATTTTGGTTTTGCCCCCTGGGCAGGGAGATAACGCTGGGGATCGATGGCCGTGGCGCGATAGCGGATCTGGAAATGGAGGATCACGCTGCTGGCACCGGTGCTGCCCATGGTGGCGATCTTCTGCCCCGCCTTCACGTTCTGGCCGTTGTTCACCAGCAAGGTATCGTTATGGGCGTAAGCGGTAATGTAGTCTTCGCCGTGCTTAATCATGATCAGGTTGCCGTAGCCGCGCAGCTGGTTGCCGACGTAAACCACCTTCCCCGCCCCGGAGGCATAAACCGGCGCGCCGCGCGTACCGGCGATGTCGATACCTTTATTACCGCCCTCGGCGGTAGAGTACGGGGTAACCACTTTGCCGCTGGCAGGCCAGATCCAACAGCGCTGGCCCACCGGCGGCCATGACGATTTCGGTACGGTGTAGGACGGCGTAACGGCGGCGGTTTTACCGCTGCGTTTACCGGAGGATTTCTTGCCCGCAGTACTGCCGTTCACTTTCAGCTTTTGCCCAATCTCAATGGTATAGGGCGGAGAAATATTATTCAGACGCGCCAGCTCTTTCACGCTGGTCCCCGTTGTGCGCGAGATACGATAGAGCGTATCGCCGCGCTTAACGGTATACACCGCGCCAGAATCGCTGCCGGAAGAGTTACTGCCAGAACATCCCGCCAGCATCAGGGCCAGCGTCAGGCATAACAGAGCAGATAAATTATTTCTCGTCAGGCTTCCTGCAAACAAAACAGTTCCTTATTCAGCATGAATGGCCGCCATATCATAGCAGCCCCATCCCAGATGCCCAATCATTGGATCCCGCTCCGGGAGACAAACCCGCCGCTGCCCTCCAGGCTATAATGGCCTGTGCCCGATGGCGCTGGCCTGCCCCTGCTCATCCGGCGTTTTTGTTACTGGAGTAGATATGGATAAACAAGAATACGTCATTTTGCTGGATGCGCAGGGAGAGGCGATTGGCACAGAGGAAAAGTACGCGGTTCACACCTCGGATACCCCCTTGCATCTGGCCTTCTCCTGCTGGTTATTTGATTCACAGGGTAAATGTCTGGTTACCCGTAGGGCGCTGAGCAAAAAAGCCTGGCCGGGGGTCTGGACCAACTCCGTTTGCGGCCATCCGCAAACGGATGAAACCTTCGAGCAGGCGATCGAACGCCGCTGCCATGAAGAGATAGGCGTCGGGATCGCCAGCATCACGGTGGTTGAGCCCGCCTTTCGCTACCGCGAAACCGACCCGTCCGGGATTGTCGAAAACGAGATCTGCCCGGTCTACGCCGCCCTCGCCACCTCATCCGTGCAGCCTAACCTGGACGAGGTGATGGATTACCGCTGGGTGGAGTTCGAAGCGCTCTTGCGCGCGCTGGAGGCCACCCCCTGGGCGTTCAGCCCGTGGATGGTAAAAGAGGCCGCTGCCGCCCGCGCGGCGCTGCGCGCTTTCGCCGCCGCCTGTCAATAAAAAAGCCCCGACGCGTGAAACGCCGGGGCTTTTCTCAGGCGTAAGCCTTATTTTACCGGGCGCATCGCCGGGAACAGGATCACGTCGCGGATGGTGTGGCTGTTGGTAAACAGCATCACCATACGGTCGATACCAATCCCCAGGCCCGCCGTCGGCGGCAGGCCGTGCTCCAGCGCGGTAACGTAGTCTTCGTCAAAGAACATCGCTTCGTCGTCGCCCGCATCTTTCGCGTTAACCTGATCCTGGAAACGCTGGGCCTGATCTTCTGCATCGTTCAGCTCGCTAAAGCCGTTGCCGATTTCGCGGCCGCCGATGAAGAATTCAAAGCGGTCGGTGATCTCCGGGTTCTCGTCGTTACGACGCGCCAGCGGAGAGACTTCGGCCGGGTATTCGGTGATGAAGGTCGGCTGAATCAGGTGCGCTTCCGCCACTTCTTCGAAGATCTCGGTCACGATGCGGCCCAGACCCCAGCTCTTCTCAACTTTGATACCGATGCTTTCGGCGATCGCTTTCGCAGAGTCGAAGTTATCCAGGTCCGCCATATTGGTTTCCGGGCGGTATTTCTGGATCGCTTCGCGCATGGTCAGTTTTTCGAACGGCTTGCCGAAGTCGAACACCTCTTCGCCGTACGGCACTTCGGTGGTGCCCAGAATATCCTGCGCCAGGGTGCGGAACAGGGATTCGGTCAGCTCGATCAGGTCTTTGTAATCCGCATAGGCCATATAGAGTTCCATCATGGTGAACTCAGGGTTATGGCGCGGCGAGATGCCTTCGTTACGGAAGTTACGGTTGATCTCGAATACGCGATCGAAACCGCCCACCACCAGACGCTTCAGGTACAGTTCCGGCGCGATACGCAGGTACATGTCCAGGTCCAGGGCGTTGTGATGGGTGATGAACGGACGGGCAGAGGCGCCGCCTGGGATCACCTGCATCATCGGGGTTTCCACTTCCATAAAGTCGCGGTTAACCATGAACTGGCGGATACCGGCCATGATCTGCGAGCGAATTTTGAAGGTCTTGCGGGATTCATCGTTAGAGATGAGATCCAGGTAGCGCTGGCGGTAGCGCGCTTCCTGATCCTGCAGGCCGTGG
>DKMV01000076.1 GCA_002469605.1 Leclercia sp. UBA7405 | reverse complement strand
TTGCGGTATTCAGGGATCTGGGCTGCGTTAAGGATCAGAGAAGGGTTAGTAGTGGCATCCTGCGGCTGGTACAACTTCATTGCCGCGATATCTCCGGTGTCAGCGACAACAGTCGTGAACTGACGAAGGGAGGTCAATTTATCCGTCATGATAGTGTTTCTCTTTACTGGCCCTGGATAATTCGCGTTACCCGCAGCGTGCCGGGAACGGAAAAATGACAGGTTTACTTGTTAGGGGGATGTAACCGGTCTGCCCTGATGATAACACGACGGAATGACAGCGCAACCGCAGACAATGCGCTTAAGGATAGTATGATAAACTGCCAAAATTAACAGCCTGCTAAGTACCCCGCTATTACGGACCTATCAGCGCTTACACTTTATTTCGGCATCAACAAGAAGGACGTTAGTGCCTGATTTTCTGTATTTTATAGATGAAATCCTTTGGGGCTCGGTCATGATATACCTGCTTTTAGCGGCAGGTATCTGGTTTACCTTTCGCACGGGCTTCATTCAGTTCCGCTCTCTGCGCCGACTTAGCCAAAATCTGAAAAACAGCCTCTCCCCGCAGCCGGGTGGCTTAACCTCCTTTCAAGCCTTGTGCACCAGCCTTGCGGCACGCGTCAGCAGCGGCAACCTGGCCGGCGTGGCGCTGGCGATCTCCGCCGGTGGCCCGGGCGCCGTCTTCTGGATGTGGGTAACCGTCATCATCGGCATGGCGACCTCCTTCGCGGAATGTTCACTGGCGCAGCTCTTTAAAGAGCCAGACAGAGAGGGCCAGTTTCGCGGTGGCCCCGCCTGGTATATGGCCCGCGGGCTGGGGATGCGCTGGATGGGCGTGCTGTTCTCAATCTTTTTAGTGGTCGCCTACGGACTGATCTTTAACTCGGTGCAGGCCAACTCCGTTGCCCACGCGCTGCGCTTCGCCTTTGACTGTCCGGAAATTCTGGCCGGCGGCGCGCTGGCAATCGCCTCGCTGCTGGTGATGGTCACCGGCATCAGAGGAGTTGCCCGGCTGATGCAGTGGATGTTGCCGGCGATGGCATTTTTATGGGTCGCCGCCAGCGTGGCCGTTACGGCGTGTCATATCGAGCAGTTGCCCGAGGTCTTCACTTTGATTGTGAAGAGCGCCTTTGGCTGGCGTGAAGCAACGGCGGGCGCCATGGGTTATACCCTGAGCCAGGCGCTGACCGCAGGGTTCCAGCGCGGCATGTTTTCTAACGAAGCGGGCATGGGCTCTACGCCGAATGCCGCGGCGGCGGCGGCCTCCTGGCCACCGCACCCTGCCGCGCAGGGGATAGTCCAGATGGTGGGCGTCTTCATTGATACCATTGTTATCTGTACCGCCAGCGCCATGATTGTGCTGCTGGCGGGGCCGCCAGAGTCTCATTCAAACACCGCCGGCATCCAGCTGGTGCAACAGGCGCTGATTAACCTTACCGGCAGCTGGGGCGCCGGTTTTGTCGCGTTGATCGTGTTTCTGTTCGCCTTTAGCTCGATTGTGGTGAACTATATCTACGCTGAAAACAACCTGATTTTTATTCACCCGGACGCCCGTAAATCTCGCTGGGTATTACGCGCAGGCGTTGCGCTGATGGTGGTGCTTGGCTCACTGCTAAGCCTGCCGCTGGTCTGGCAACTGGCCGATGTGATTATGGCCCTGATGGCCATCACTAACCTGACGGCTATTTTGCTGCTCTCGCCAATCGTCATGCTGATTGCCCGGGATTATCTGCGTCAGCGTAAGCTCGGCATTCAGCCGGTATTTAACGCCGCCCGCTATCCAGAAATTAGCGCCCAGATCGCCCCCGGCAGCTGGGATGATTTGCCGCGTCAATAACAGCTATCGATCAATGGCGGCGGTTTTTTTGCTAAAATCGCCGCAAATTTCCCGCAAGGACTGGATATGCTGATTCTGATTTCACCTGCCAAAACGCTCGATTACCAGAGCCCGCTTGCCACCGAACGTTATACCCAGCCCGAGCTGTTGGATCACTCCCAGCAGTTGATTAGTGAAGTGCGTAAACTCTCCGCGCCGCAAATCGCCACGCTGATGGGCATCAGCGATAAGCTCGCGGACCTGAACGCCACCCGCTTCCACGACTGGCAGCCGGACTTTACCCCAGCGAATGCCCGCCAGGCCATCCTCGCCTTTAAGGGTGACGTCTATACCGGCCTGCAGGCAGAAACCTTCAGTGAAGCGGATTTTGATTTTGCCCAGAAGCACCTGCGTATGCTCTCTGGCCTGTACGGCGTGCTGCGCCCGCTGGATCTGATGCAGCCCTACCGGCTGGAGATGGGTACCCGACTGGCAAACCCGGCTGGCCACGATCTCTATAGTTTCTGGGGCGATACGCTCACGGAAGCGCTGAATCAGGCGCTACAGGCGCAGGGTGACCAGGTGCTGATTAACCTGGCATCAGATGAATATTTCCGGGCGGTAAAGCCGGCAAAACTGAATGCCCGGCTGATAAAGCCGGTGTTTCTGGATGAAAAGAGCGGCCACTATAAGGTCATCAGTTTTTATGCCAAAAAAGCGCGCGGTCTGATGAGCCGTTTTGTGATTGAGCATCGTCTGACACAGCCAGATCAGCTGAAGCAGTTTGATGCAGATGGATACCGTTTTGATGCGGCCGCCAGCCAGGGAAATGAGCTGGTGTTTAAGCGTCAGGAGCAGAGATAAATCAATTTATGCCGGGGCGTCATGAATGGCGTCATCACGTTTCGTATACGCATCAACCCGGGCGCCATAAATGGCGCCCCTGCGG
>DKMV01000170.1:580-2580 GCA_002469605.1 Leclercia sp. UBA7405 | reverse complement strand
GGGCTTCCAGCGCAGTGAGTTCCTCATCGAGAAAGGCGCTATCGACATGATCGTCCGCCGTCCGGAAATGCGCCTGAAACTGGCAAGCATCCTGGCGAAGCTGATGAACCTGCCGTCGCCGTCACCGGATGAGCCGCGCGAAGGCGTGGTCGTACCGCATCAGGAACCCGAGGCCTGATAACTGAAAAGGGCAGGGCCAGACGGCGCTGCCCTTTTGCTTTCTAACCGTAACTGAAAAGCGCGCATCATGGAAAAGAACCCTATCCCTCAAGCCACGTCGCCTCTGGTCGCGTGGCTTTCTTATCTGGAAAACCTGCACAGTAAAACCATCGATATGGGGCTTGAGCGTGTCAGTCAGGTGGCGGCGCGCCTTGATGTTCTTAAACCGGCTCCCTTTGTCTTTACCGTCGCGGGCACCAACGGCAAGGGTACCACCTGCCGCACCCTGGAAGCGGTGCTGATGGAGGCAGGGTACAAAGTCGGGGTCTACAGCTCTCCGCATCTGGTGCGCTATACCGAACGCGTGCGGGTGCAGAACCGTGAGTTAAGCGAAGCTGACCATACCGCCTCTTTTGCGCAAATCGAAGCCGCGCGCGGCGATATCTCCTTAACCTACTTCGAGTACGGCACGCTCTCCGCCCTGTGGCTGTTTAAACAGGCGCAGCTGGACGTGGTGATTCTGGAGGTGGGCCTGGGCGGTCGGCTGGACGCCACCAACATGGTGGATGCCGACGTGGCGGTAGTGACCAGCATCGCGCTGGATCATATCGACTGGCTGGGGCCGGACCGGGAAAGTATTGGTCGCGAAAAAGCGGGCATTTTCCGCGCCGGTAAGCCGGCCGTGGTGGGCGAGCCGGATATGCCGCACACCATCGCCGATGTCGCGCGGGTGAAGGGGGCAGAGCTGCTGCGCCGCGACGTCGACTGGCAGTATAAGGTAACTGAGAACGGCTGGCGCTTTAGCGATGCCCATGGCGCGTTGGAAAACCTGCCTCTGCCTCAGGTGCCGCAGCCGAACGCCGCCACCGCGCTGGCCGCGCTGCGGGCAAGTGGGCTGGCGGTAAGCGAACAGGCTATTCGCAGCGGTATTCAGAACGCGCTGTTGCCGGGGCGCTTCCAGATTGTCAGCGAATCCCCCAGGGTTATCCTCGACGTGGCGCATAATCCGCACGCTGCGGCATATCTCGCCGGGCGTCTTAAAAGCCTGCCAAAAACCGGGCGCGTGCTGGCGGTTATCGGTATGCTTCATGATAAAGATATCGCTGGCACTCTGGCCTGCATGGAGACTGCCGTCGATAGCTGGTATTGTGCACCTCTTGAAGGGCCGCGCGGGGCGACTGCCGAACAGCTGATGGAACACCTCGGCGCAGGGCAGCGCTTTGACAGCGTGGCGCAGGCGTGGCATGCGGCACTGGCCGATGCCGGCCCAGAAGATACCGTGCTGGTGTGTGGCTCGTTCCACACGGTGGCACATGTCATGGAAGTGATGGACGCGGGGAGAACCGGTGGCAAGTAAGTTTCAGAACCGTTTAGCAGGAACCATTGTGCTGGTATCGCTGGGGGTGATTATTCTCCCGGGGCTGCTCGACGGGCAGAAAAAGCATTATCAGGATGAATTTGCGGCGATCCCGCTGGTGCCGAAACCCGGCGATCGCGACGAGCCTGATATGCTGCCTGCCGCAACGCAGGCGCTGCCTGCGCAACCGCCTGAAGGGGCGGCGGAAGAGGTACAGGCAGGCGATGCCGCTGCACCTTCGTTAGATCCCGGTCGTCTGGCGGCCAGCAACAGCAACGAGCTGGATCCGATTGTGGCGCCGGTAGAGCAGCCGAAACCGAAGCCGGTCGCAAAACCTAAACCGGTTGAAAAACCGCAGCCGAAGCCGCCGCGGGATAACGCCAGCGAGCAGCTGGCAGCCGCTAATCAGGCGCCGGCGGAAAAAACGGCCCCCACCGGCAAAGCCTATGTGGTGCAGCTGGGTGCGCTGAAAAATGCCGATAAG
>DKMV01000170.1:0-358 GCA_002469605.1 Leclercia sp. UBA7405 | reverse complement strand
GCTGAAAAATGCCGATAAGGTTAACGAGGTGGTCGCTAAACTGCGTGGCGCAGGCTATCGCGTTTACACTTCACCTTCGACCCCGGTACAGGGTAAAATTACCCGTATTCTTGTCGGCCCCGACGCCTCAAAAGATAAGCTGAAAGGTTCGCTTGGCGAGCTTAATCAGCTGTCTGGCCTCAGCGGCGTGGTAATGAATTACAGCGCTAACTAACGCGCGTTCTGTCCCTCTCCCCGGCGGGAGAGGGAAAGGGCAGGCGTCCAGAGAGACGCAAATAGCCTGTGGCGTTGAACATTTTTTCAACGCCTTTTTTATTTACGCGTGGGAAGGAAATCCCTACGCAAACGTTTTCTTTTT
>DKMV01000192.1:19831-27241 GCA_002469605.1 Leclercia sp. UBA7405 | reverse complement strand
CTCTTTGCCCACGCCGCAGGCGCGGGAGAGCTGGTTACCGATAATAGCCACCAGCGCCAGGTTCTCTTCCACCTCAACGCGGCACAGGGAGGAGAGCTCCATCAGCAGCGACTGGGTCAGCAGGGTATCGCCGGTAGAGGTGGAGCCGGTGGTGTCCAGCGTCAGGGCGATGCTCACTTCCGAAGTGGTGATCAGATCCACCGAGATATTATGGCGCGCGAGGATGCCAAACACTTCTGCCAGGAAACCGCGGGAATGCAGCATATTCAGGCTGTGCAAGGTGACCAGAGTCTGCTTGCGGCGCAGGGCCAGGGCGCGGAACAGCGGCGGGTTTTTGGTGCTTTTGCACACAATGGTGCCGCCCGCTTTTGGATCTTTACTGGAACCGACAAAGACCGGAATGTCGCTGCGAACCGCAGGCATCAGGGTGGCCGGATGCAGCACTTTCGCGCCGAAGGTCGCCATTTCAGCGGCCTCTTCAAAGGTGATCTCATCGATGCGTTTGGCCGCCGGCACCACGCGCGGATCGGTGGTGTAAATGCCCGGCACGTCGGTCCAGATATCCACGCGAGAGGCATTCAGCGCTTCACCCAGCAGGGCGGCGGTATAGTCGCTGCCGCCGCGGCCAAGGGTCGTGGTGCGGCCTTTGGCTTCGCTGCCGATAAAGCCCTGGGTGATCACCATACCTTCAGCGAGGCGCGGGGCCAGCTGCTGGGCGGTGAGTTCGGACAGGGCGGCGATATCCGGCTCGGCGCGGCCAAAGCGGTCGTTGGTGCGCATCACTTTGCGCACGTCAAACCACTGGGCCTGCACGCTGCGTTCACGCAGGATTTCGACAAACAGCAGGGTGGACATCAGCTCGCCGTGGCTTACCAGCTCGTCGGTCAGCGCGGTGGAGGTGGCAAGAGAGGCGGCCTCGGCCAGGGTGGTGATGTTTTCAAGCAGGCGTTCCACTTCCTCGCGGATCACGTTCGGATTGGGCATCCGCTCAAGGATATCGAACTGAATTTTGCGCAGCGCGTCGAGTTTAACGAAACGTTCTGTTGCTTCCAGCCCTTCAGACAGCGCAACCAGCAGGTTCGTCACCCCGGCGGAGGCAGAGAGCACCACCAGTCGGGTATTCGGATCGGCCAGCACCACATCGGCGCTGCGGTTCATGGCATCGTAATCTGCCACACTGGTGCCGCCAAACTTGGCGACCACAAAACTCGTCATAACAACCTCGTGTCAGGGAATGAATAGCGCGACCTTGGCACAAGATTGAAAACGGAAGCAGGTGCAGGCGCAAAATACGGCCCTATAAATAAAATGCGGGGGAAGTCCTGTCAATGCTGGGATTATGCGGATTTTTCATGGGGGGGTACCCCTCAGTAACAGGACTAATAACAGGCCATTATTTTATCCTCCGTTTTTGCCCTTACCGGACCATATTCCACCGCCTTCAGAGGCGGGATCCAGCAGCTATACTTG
This sequence comes from Leclercia sp. UBA7405, assembly GCA_002469605.1. Lineage (GTDB taxonomy): Bacteria > Pseudomonadota > Gammaproteobacteria > Enterobacterales > Enterobacteriaceae > Enterobacter. The sequence goes on along the minus strand of DKMV01000192.1, from coordinate 25,771 downwards.
TCGGGTCTTTTCACGCGCGTTTGATGCAGACCAGGGCAATGGCATAAAAACCATCACAATTTCCGTGCGCAGGCGCTACAATCGACCGCAGTCACAATTCTCACTTCAGAAGAGTATTGCTATGAAAAACATCAACCCAACGCAGACTTCAGCCTGGCAGGCACTACAGAAACATTTTGAAGAAATGAAAGAGGTGTCGATTGCGGATCTGTTCGCAAAAGACCCTGAGCGTTTCAGTAAGTTCTCCGCCACCTTTGACGATCAGATGCTGGTGGATTTCTCCAAAAACCGCATTACTGAAGAGACGCTGGCAAAACTGCAGGATCTGGCGAAAGAGACCGATCTGGCAGGGGCGATCAAATCCATGTTCTCCGGTGAGAAGATCAACCGCACCGAAGACCGCGCCGTGCTGCACGTGGCCCTGCGTAACCGTAGCAATACGCCGATTATCGTCGACGGCAAAGATGTGATGCCGGAAGTGAACGCGGTGCTGGAGAAGATGAAAACCTTCTCTGAAGCCATTATCTCCGGCAGCTGGAAAGGCTACACCGGTAAAGCGATCACCGACGTGGTGAACATCGGTATCGGCGGCTCCGACCTGGGTCCGTTCATGGTGACCGAAGCGCTGCGCCCGTACAAAAACCATCTGAATATGCACTTTGTCTCTAACGTCGATGGCACCCACATCGCCGAAGTGCTGAAGAAAGTGAACCCGGAAACCACCCTGTTCCTGGTCGCCTCCAAGACCTTCACCACCCAGGAAACCATGACCAACGCCCACAGCGCGCGCGACTGGTTCCTGAAGACCGCTGGCGATGAGCAGCACGTGGCGAAACACTTCGCGGCGCTCTCCACCAACGCTAAAGCGGTGGGCGAGTTCGGTATCGACACCGCCAACATGTTCGAATTCTGGGACTGGGTCGGCGGCCGTTACTCCCTGTGGTCCGCGATTGGCCTGTCGATTATCCTCTCCGTAGGCTACGACAACTTCGTTGAGCTGCTCTCCGGCGCCCACGCGATGGATAAGCACTTCTCCACCACCGCGCCTGAGAAAAACCTGCCGGTACTGCTGGCGCTGATCGGCATCTGGTACAACAACTTCTTTGGTGCCGAGACCGAAGCGATCCTGCCGTACGACCAGTACATGCACCGCTTTGCGGCCTACTTCCAGCAGGGCAACATGGAATCTAACGGCAAATACGTTGACCGTAATGGCAACGCCGTGGATTACCAGACTGGCCCGATTATCTGGGGCGAGCCGGGCACCAACGGTCAGCACGCGTTCTATCAGCTGATCCACCAGGGTACCAAAATGGTCCCTTGCGATTTCATCGCTCCGGCAATTACCCATAACGCGCTTTCCGACCACCACCAGAAGCTGCTCTCTAACTTCTTCGCCCAGACCGAGGCGCTGGCCTTTGGTAAATCCCGCGAGGTGGTTGAGCAGGAGTACCGCGACCAGGGTAAAGATCCGGCCACGCTGGAACACGTTGTGCCGTTTAAGGTGTTTGAAGGCAACCGCCCGACCAACTCCATCCTGCTGCGCGAAATCACCCCGTTCAGCCTGGGCGCGCTGATTGCCCTGTACGAGCACAAAATCTTCACCCAGGGCGCTATCCTGAATATCTTCACCTTTGACCAGTGGGGCGTAGAGCTGGGCAAACAGCTGGCAAATCGCATTCTGCCAGAGCTGAATGATGATAAAGATATTGCCAGCCACGACAGCTCCACCAACGGCCTGATTAACCGTTATAAAGCCTGGCGCGCGTAATAAATAAGTCATAAACAGTGCCGGCAGATATGCCGGCATTTTTTTATCGGATAATTCCTGTTGTCCGTTACCTTACGCAAATTTCTATTATGAGTTTTATCTGAAAAGGTCAAATAACCCAATGGTTGCCGGGGTTTATTTTAGGAGTATACGCAGCAGCATCAGTACTTCTTATATTTTAACTATCTGAAATATAATGATTTATTAAAATTAAATTATTCTATTTATATCCCTACATCTAATTATCTGAAAACCTATTTGCTATTTCCCGCTACCGCAAACCCTCTGCTTTAGTTGTGTATACTCGATCCCGCCTGAATTTCTTTTGGGCACATCTCCATTCATTCATTGAAGGGAAATTGTTATGAAGAAAGTACTTTATGGCATTTTTGCCATATCTGCGCTTGCGGCAACGTCGGTGTATGCGGCTCCGGTTCAGGTCGGTGAAGCTGCAGGCTCGGCTGCGACGTCTGCGTCTGCGGGGAGTTCTACCGCAACCGCAACCAGCACCGTAGGCTCGGCCGTGGGTGTCGCTCTGGCGGCAACCGGTGGCGGTGATGGCTCCAATACCGGAACCACAACCACTACCACCACAAGCACCCAGTAATAGCGGGTGTTCTAACCCTAACCACACTTCGGTGTGGTTATTTAGCCCCTTCGGAGAAGAGTCGTGAAGCGACCTGCAATCCTTTTGATTTGCCTGCTTTTACAGGCGTGCTCAGCCACCACCAAAGGGCTGGGAAACTCACTGTGGGACAGCATGTTCGGCACCCCCGGCGTACAGCTGACGGATGACGATATCCAGAATATGCCTTATGCCAGCCAGTACATGCAGTTAAACGAGGGTCCGCAGCTCTTTGTGGTACTCGCGTTCGATGAAAACGGGCAGCAGAAATGGGTGACCCAGGATCAGGCCACCATAGTTACGCAGCATAACCGCATCGTAAAAACCCTGCTTGGCGGCGATAACCTGCTGGAGGTGAACAACCTCGCAGAGGACCCGCTGAGTAAACCGAATCAGATTACCGACGGCGCCAGCTGGACGCGCACCATGGGCTGGACCGAGCACAAGCAGGTACGCTACGCCACCGCACGCTCCGTCTTTAGCTGGGACGGCACCGACAGCGTGAAGGTGGGCAGCGACGAAACCAGCGTCCGCGTGCTGGATGAGGCCGTGACCACCGACCAGGCGAGCTGGCATAACCGCTACTGGGTGGATGACGAAGGCCATATCCGCCAGTCGCTGCAATATCTGGGCGCCGGCTTCTTCCCGGTGAAAACCACTCTGATTAAGGCCGCGAAACAATGAATCTGAAACTCTGCGTGACGCTGCTGATGTGCCTCTCCACGCCGCTGGCGTGGGCGGCGGGTACGGTCAAGGTCTGGACCCCGGAGAGCAAAGAGCCAAAAACCTTATCGAATGCGGAACACCTGATCGACCTGGTCGGGCAGCCGCGTCTGGCCAACAGCTGGTGGCCGGGAGCGGTGATTAGCGAGCAGCAGGCGACGGTACGGGCGCAGCAGCAGCATCAGGCGCTGCTGGCCAGGCTCGCCGGACTTGCCGGTGAAGAATCGGGCGATGACACTGCGGCCATTAACAGCCTGCGCCAGCAGCTGCAGGCCATTGAGGTGACCGGCCGCCAGCTGGTGAACCTCGATCCCGACAAGGTGCGGGTGACGGATCTGGGCAACCCGGCCCTGCAGGGAGAGTACAGCCTGTGGATCCCGGCTAAGCCCACCACGGTGACGGTGATGGGGCTGGTCAGCAGCCCGGGCAGCAAGCCATTTACGCCGGGGCGGGATGTCGCGAGCTATCTCGACGATCAGAGCCTGCTGGCCGGCGCCGAAAAGAGCTATGCGTGGGTGGTCTATCCTGACGGCGAGACGCAGCGCGTACCCGTGGCTTACTGGAACAAGCGTCATGTGGAGCCTATGCCTGGCAGCGTGATTTTTGTCGGCTTTGCCGATCATTTCTGGACGAAAGCGTATGACGGTCTCGATGCCGACATCCTTCACTCCCTGACGCATCGGATACCGCATTAATGAAAAAAACCTATCTCTATAGCGTGCTGGCGCTGTGCGTGAGCGCCGCCTGCCATGCAGAAACCTTTCCGGCTCCCGTTGGGCCCTCCCAAGGCGACTTTGGCGGCGTCGGGCTGCTGCAAACCCCTACGGCGCGCATGGCGCGTGAAGGGGAGATCAGCCTCAACTACCGCGATAACGACCAGTATCGCTACTATTCGGCCTCGGTGCAGCTGTTCCCGTGGCTGGAAACCACGCTGCGCTATACCGACGTGCGTACTAAAAAGTACAGCAGCGTGGAGGCCTTCTCTGGCGATCAGACCTACAAAGATAAAGCCTTCGACGTAAAGCTGCGGCTATGGGAAGAGAGCTACTGGATGCCGCAGGTCTCCGTCGGCGCGCGGGATATTGGCGGTACCGGGCTTTTCGATGCCGAATACCTGGTTGCCAGCAAAGCCTGGGGGCCGTTTGATTTCTCGCTCGGACTCGGCTGGGGTTACCTCGGCACCAGCGGCAACGTTAGCAACCCGTTCTGTTCCGTCAGCGATAAGTACTGCTACCGCGATAACAGCTATAAAAAAGCCGGCTCTATTAATGGCGATCAGATGTTCCACGGCCCGGCCTCGCTGTTCGGCGGCGTGGAGTATCAGACCCCCTGGCAGCCGCTGCGCCTGAAGCTGGAGTATGAGGGCAATAACTACAGCGAAGAGTTTGCCGGCAAAATCGAACAGAAGAGCAAGTTTAACGTCGGGGCTATTTATCGCGTCACCGACTGGGCCGACGTCAACCTCAGCTATGAGCGGGGCAACACCCTGATGTTCGGCGTGACGCTGCGCACCAACTTCAACGACATGCGCCCCTCTTATAACGACAACGCGCGGCCGAAATATCAGCCGCAGCCGCAGGATGCCATCCTCCAGCACTCGGTGGTGGCTAACCAGCTTACGCTGCTGAAGTACAACGCCGGCCTTGCGGATCCGCAGATCCAGGTGAAGGGCGATACCCTGTACGTCACCGGCGAGCAGGTGAAATACCGTGAATCGCAGGAAGGGATCGAGCGCGCTAACCGGATCGTGATGAACGATCTGCCGGAGGGGATCCGCACGATCCGCGTGACTGAAAATCGCCTTAATATGCCGCAGGTGACCACCGAAACGGACGTCGCCAGCCTGCAGCGCCATCTCGAAGGCGAACCGCTGGGGCATGAAACCGAGCTGGTGCAAAAACGCCTTGAGCCGGTCGTGCCAGAGCGCACCGAGCAGGGCTGGTATATCGAAAAATCGCGCTTCGATTTCCATATCGATCCGGTGTTAAACCAGTCCGTCGGCGGGCCGGAAAACTTCTATATGTACCAGCTGGGCGTGATGGCAACGGCGGATCTGTGGGTCACCGACCACCTGCTCACCACCGGCAGCCTGTTCGGCAACCTTGCCAACAACTACGACAAATTTAACTACACCAACCCGCCGAGCGACTCGAAGCTGCCGCGCGTGCGTACCCACGTGCGTGAATATGTGCAGAACGACGCCTACGTGAACAACCTGCAGGCCAACTATTTCCAGTATTTCGGCAACGGCTTCTACGGTCAGGTGTACGGCGGTTATCTCGAGACCATGTACGGCGGGGCGGGTGCCGAGGTGCTCTATCGTCCGGTAGACAGTAACTGGGCCTTCGGGCTTGACGCCAACTACGTGAAACAGCGCGACTGGCGCAGCGCCCAGGACATGATGAAGTTCACCGACTACAGCGTGAAGACCGGCCACCTCACCGCCTACTGGACGCCGTCGTTTGCCCAGGATGTGCTGGTGAAAGCGAGCGTCGGCCAGTATCTGGCGGGGGATAAGGGCGGTACCCTGGATATCTCTAAACGCTTCGACAGCGGCGTAGTGGTGGGCGGTTATGCCACCATCACCAACGCCTCGCCGGACGAGTACGGGGAAGGGGACTTCACCAAAGGGGTGTATGTTTCTGTTCCGCTGGATCTCTTCTCGTCAGGCCCGACCCGCAGCCGGGCGGCCATCGGCTGGACGCCGCTGACGCGTGACGGCGGTCAGCCGCTGGGTCGTAAATTCCAGCTGTATGATATGACCAGCGACCGCAGCGTGAACTTCCGCTGATACGCGGTTTGCCCCTCACCCTAACCCTCT
>DKMV01000192.1:19363-19675 GCA_002469605.1 Leclercia sp. UBA7405 | reverse complement strand
TCCCCCCCCCCCCCCCGCACTGTACAAAACATAAACAAAAAATATAGATCCCCGTCACATTTTTGCGTTATACATGAGCCTCACCACTGAGAATGAGGTGCTGTATGACATCCCTGACTCGCCCGCGCGTTGAGTTTATCTCAACCATTTTGCAGACCGTGCTGAACCTCGGTTTGCTAAGTCTTGGTCTGATCCTGGTCGTCTTCCTCGGTAAAGAGACGCTGCATCTTGCAGACGTCCTTTTAGCTCCCGAACAAACCAGCAAATACGAGCTGGTAGAGGGGCTAGTGGTCTACTTTCTCTACTTTGAAT
>DKMV01000192.1:0-19209 GCA_002469605.1 Leclercia sp. UBA7405 | reverse complement strand
TCTACTTTCTCTACTTTGAATTTATCGCCCTGATTGTGAAGTACTTTCAGTCCGGCTTTCACTTCCCGTTGCGTTACTTTGTCTACATCGGTATCACCGCCATCGTGCGGCTGATCATCGTCGATCATAAATCCCCGCTCGACGTGCTGATCTACTCGGCGGCGATCCTGCTGCTGGTGATCACCCTCTGGCTGTGCAACTCCAAACGCCTGAAGCGGGAATAAAAAAAAGGCGCTCCGGGGAGAGCGCCAAATAAAGTCACAATGTTGCTTAAAGGCAGTTGAGGATAACAGTGGCATAGAACAATGAAACTTAACCTTTTACTCCCCCCGCGGTCAGGCCGTTGACCAGCCAGCGCTGTGCCAGCAGGAATACCAGGGTGATCGGGATGGCAGAGAGGACGGCAGCGGCGGCAAAGTCGCCCCACAGGTAGTTTTGCGGGTTGAGATATTGCTGCATGCCCACCGCCAGCGTGTAGCTATTCACATCACGCAGCAGCAGAGAGGCGACCGGCACTTCGGTAATGGCCGCGATAAACGACAGAATAAACACCACCGCCAGAATCGGCACCGACAGCGGCAGCAGCACCAGGCGGAAAGCCTGCCACGGCGTCGCGCCATCCAGCGAGGCCGCCTCTTCCAGCGAGTTATCGATGGTTTCGAAATAGCCCTTGATGGTCCACACGTGCAGCGCGATGCCGCCAAGATAGGCGAAGATCACCCCACCGTGGGTATTCAGGCCGATAAAGGGCACGTACTGGCCCAGACGGTCAAACAAGGCATACAGCGCCACCAGCGACAGCACCGCCGGGAACATCTGGAAAATCAGCATCCCTTTCAGCAGGGTGGCTTTCCCTGAGAAGCGCATACGGGCAAAAGCGTAGGCGCAGGTGGTGGAGAGGGTCACGATACCGATAGCGGTGATAGTGGCGACCTTTACCGAGTTCCACAGCCACAGCAATACCGGGAAGGGCGGCGGCGTGACGCGGCCATCCGCGTGCTCCACGCTGAAGCCCAGCGCCAGTTTCCAGTGCTCCCAGGAGATTTCATCCGGGATCAGGCTGCCGGTAGCGAAGTTGCCGGAACGCAGGGAGATGGCGATAACCATCAGCAGCGGGAACATAATCGCCGCAATAAAGATCAGCAGCCCCAGGTGGGTAGCCAGTAAACGTAATTTCTGCGATTTGGGTTGGACCATAGCCATTTTCAGTACCCTCCTTAGTCAAACTTCATGCGGGTTGCTTTCAGGTTCACAATCGCCAGCGCGCCCACCAGCAGGAAGATCAGCGTGGCAATCGCCGCCGCCAGACCAAAGTCCTGACCGCCGCCGCCTTCAAAGGCGATACGGTAGGTGTAGCTCACCAGCAGGTCGGTATAGCCCGCCGGGGTGGTGGTGCCGAGACGGTCCGGTCCGCCGTTGGTCAACAGCTGGATCAGCACGAAGTTGTTAAAGTTAAAGGCAAAGCTGGCAATCATCAGCGGCGTCAGCGGCTTGATCAGCAGCGGCAGGGTGATCTTAAAGAAGTTCTGCAGCGGGGTGGCGCCATCCATCGCCGAGGCTTCGTACAGGTCGTCCGGAATCGCCTTCAGCAGCCCCATGCACAGGATCATCATGTACGGGTAGCCGAGCCAGGTATTGACGATAACGATCATGCTGCGGGCGGTGGTCGGGTCGCTGAACCACGCCGGTTTGATGCCGAACAGCGCGCCCAGCATCATATTGATTTCACCAAAGCTCTGGTTAAACAGCCCTTTGAAAATCAGAATCGAGATAAACGACGGTACGGCGTAGGGCAGGATCAGCAGCACGCGGTAGACCGCTTTGCCTTTTAACGCCTCCCACTGCACCAGGCAGGCCAGCACCATACCTACGGCAACGGTCAGGATCACCGTCAGCACCGAGAAGACCACCGTCCAGACGAAGATGGCGAAGAAGGGTTTCTGAATGCCTTCATCGGTAAAGACGCGGGTGAAGTTATCCCAGCCGATGGTGACGGTATAGCCCGGGCTGAGTTTTTCATCGCCCCAGTTGCCGTCCGCGTTAATCGCCTGGTAAAAGCCGATATCGTTATTCGGGCGATATTTCACGCCGCTCTGGTTGTTGGTGAGGGTGCCGTCATCCGCCAGTGTATAGAGCGGACGGGTACCGGAGAACTGGCGCAGCGAGCTCATCACCACTTTGCTCTCGTCCGGCAGCACGGCGGTAATCTGGGTCAGCGCCTGGCGGTTCTGGGTGATCACGCGCAGGTTGCCGCGCTCACCTTCCGGCAGGGCGTCTGCCTCTTTCAGCGTCAGCTTCTGTTCGCCGCCAAACTTAAAGGCGTCGGAGACATAGTATTTGCCGGTTGCGTCATCGCTCAGGGCCAGCTTCCACTCGTCGCCCGCCGGATATAAGCCAAAGTTAAAAGTCTTGCCGGCCTGATAAGAGCGATCCATCAGCACCTGCCGGGCGCGCTCCTGCGCAAGCTGGTTGGTGCTGCTGTAGTTGGTAAAGGCGATAGCGATGGTGCAGATCAGCGGGAATAGAACAAACAGCCCCATCCCGGCCACGCCAGGATAGACATAGCGCCAGGCGTAGGCTTTACGATTGGCGAAAATATAGAGGCCAACCGAGCTTAACAGCAGCGTCATGATGGCGAACAGGTACTCCCCCTGCACATACATTAAAACAACAAGGTATCCCACCAGCAGGCAGAGCAGGCCGATCGCTGACCACTTCAGCGCCTCGCTTTGCCACCAGTGTTTCTTTTTAATGACATCCATGGGGATCTTCCTCTACAGCAATTAAATAACCCTCACCCCAACCCTCTCCCTCAGGGAGAGGGGGCGGTTTTCTCCTTCTCCCTTGAGGGAGAAGGCCGGGATGAGGGGGTTACAGCCGGTCTTACTTAGTAATACGGCCCTGCGCGTCCTTCAGTGCCGCATCAACGGTCTGGCGACCGCTTGCAGCGTTGATTACCGCGGTACGGGTGGCGTACCAGAATGCGGCCATCTGCGGAATGTTCGGCATGATCTCGCCCTTCTCGGCGTTACTCATGGTCGCAGCGATACGCGGATCTTTTGCCAGCGTCTCCTGGAAGGATTTCAGCGCCACGGCGCCCAGCGGTTTATCCTTGTTGACCGCATCCAGACCGTCGTCGGTCAGCAGGTAGTTTTCCAGGAACTCTTTCGCCAGCTCTTTGTTCGGGCTGGCGGCGTTAATGCCCGCGCTCAGCACGCCAACGAACGGCTTGGACGGCTTACCTTTAAAGGTTGGCAGCAGCGTAACGCCGTAGTTGATTTTGCTCTTGTCGATGTTGGACCACGCCCACGGACCGTTGATGGTCATCGCGGTTTCGCCTTTGTTGAAGGCCGCTTCGGCGATGGAGTAGTCGGTATCCGCGTTCATGTGCTTGTTCTTGATCAGATCGACCAGGAAGGTCAGGCCCGCTTTCGCGCCCTCGCTGTCTACGCCCACGTCTTTCACGTCATACTTGCCGTTTTCAAACTTGAAGGCATACCCGCCGTCGGCGGCGATCAAAGGCCAGGTGAAGTACGGCTCTTGCAGGTTGAACATCAGCGCGCTCTTACCTTTCGCCTTCAGCTCTTTATCGAGCGCCGGGATCTCTTCCCAGGTTTTTGGCGGGTTCGGTACGAGGTCTTTGTTGTAAATCAGGGAGAGGGCTTCAACCGCCACCGGGTAAGCGATCAGCTTGCCGTTGTAGCGCACCGCGTCCCAGGTGAAGGGGAACAGCTTGTCCTGGAAGGCTTTATCCGGGGAGATCTCCGCCAGCAGGCCAGACTGGGCGTAGCCGCCGAAACGGTCATGCGCCCAGAAGATGATGTCCGGGCCGTCGCCGGTGGCTGCCACCTGCGGGTATTTCTCTTCCAGCTTGTCCGGGTGTTCAACGGTCACTTTGATGCCGGTGTCTTTCTCGAATTTTTTACCCACTTCGGCCAGGCCGTTATAGCCCTTGTCGCCGTTAATCCAGATAACCAGCTTACCTTCTTCAATCTTGGCCAGTGCCGGGGCGGAAATCATCATTGCTGCCAGGGCGGACAATGCGAAAACGCGTGCGCCAGTCTTGATATTCATATCTGCCATCCTTTTTGGTGATGTGCTGTGGTGACTTCAGTGGTTCAACGTGGCTCAGTCTCCTTATTTGACATCCTCTTTCCATCCTCCCTGACCCTACGCCCCACCCCCGCTTTGTGTGATCTGCGTTGCATAAATTTCAGTTATGAGTACTGGCGCACATAAACCAGCGGTGATTTTTGCCGTCTGCATCACGATTTTCGCTTCAGCCCACCGGCGGCGGGGGCAGAGCCCGCCTTCTCATCCTCCCGCCTCCTCCCCCATAAAAAAGCCAGGGGGTGGAGGATTCACGGAAGTAATGGATACCCCATAGTGAACTTATCTTGAATGTTTCTGTCGGCGACAGGTTGTAACAAAGGGAGTAGGGGATGGCGAGCGTACAGCTGCGTAATGTAACGAAAGCCTGGGGCGATGTGGTGGTGTCGAAAGATATCAACCTGAATATCCAGGAAGGTGAATTCGTGGTGTTTGTTGGCCCGTCAGGTTGCGGTAAATCCACGCTGTTGCGCATGATTGCCGGACTGGAGACCATCACCAGCGGTGATTTACTGATTGGTGACACTCGGATGAACGACATTCCTCCCGCCGAACGCGGCGTGGGCATGGTGTTCCAGTCTTACGCGCTTTACCCCCACCTCTCGGTTGCCGAGAACATGTCTTTCGGCCTGAAGCTGGCCGGTGCCAAAAAAGAGACCATTAACCAGCGCGTGACCCAGGTTGCCGAAGTGCTGCAGCTGGCGCACCTGCTGGATCGTAAACCTAAGGCGCTCTCCGGCGGCCAGCGTCAGCGCGTGGCCATTGGCCGTACGCTGGTGGCGGAACCGCGCGTCTTCTTGCTGGATGAGCCGCTGTCGAACCTCGACGCCGCGCTGCGCGTCCAGATGCGCATTGAGATCTCCCGTCTGCATAAGCGTCTTGGCCGCACCATGATTTACGTCACCCACGATCAGGTCGAGGCCATGACCCTGGCCGACAAGATTGTGGTGCTGGATGCCGGTCGCGTGGCGCAGGTCGGTAAGCCGCTGGAGCTCTATCACTACCCGGCAGACCGCTTCGTGGCGGGCTTTATTGGCTCACCGAAGATGAACTTCCTGCCGGTGAAAGTGACAGCGACGGCGATTGAACAGGTACAGGTGGAGCTGCCAAACCGCCAGCAGGTGTGGCTGCCGGTAGACAGCGCCAACGTCCAGGTCGGGGCGAATATGTCCCTTGGCATCCGCCCGGAACATCTCCTGCCCAGCCACATTGCCGATGTGACGCTGGAAGGGACGGTACAGGTTGTAGAACAGCTCGGTCACGAAACACAGATTCATATCCAGATCCCCGCCATCCGTCAGAACCTGGTCTACCGCCAGAATGACGTGGTGTTGGTAGAAGAGGGTGCCACATTCGCTATCGGTTTGCCGCCAGAGCGCTGCCATCTGTTCCGTGAGGATGGCACGGCATGTCGTCGGCTGCACAAAGAGCCAGGCGTTTAAGCAATCCCAATAAAAAAGCACGTAACACCGACAGGTGAAGTGTTCAAAGAAAAGCAATGATCTCAGGAGATAGAATAATGATTACTCTGCGCAAACTTCCTTTGGCAGTTGCCGTCGCAGCGGGCGTAATGTCTGCTCAGGCACTGGCTGTGGATTTCCATGGTTATGCTCGTTCTGGTATCGGCTGGACGGGTAGTGGCGGCGAACAACAGTGTTTCCAGGCTACAGGTGCCCAAAGTAAATACCGTCTCGGTAACGAATGTGAAACCTATGCGGAATTGAAACTGGGTCAGGAAGTGTGGAAAGAGGGCGATAAGAGCTTCTATTTCGACACCAACGTAGCCTACTCCGTTGCGCAGCAGAATGACTGGGAAGCAACCGACCCGGCCTTCCGTGAAGCCAACGTGCAGGGTAAAAACCTGATTGAATGGCTGCCAGGCTCCACCATGTGGGCCGGTAAGCGTTTCTATCAGCGTCATGACGTTCACATGATCGACTTCTACTACTGGGATATTTCTGGTCCTGGTGCCGGTATCGAAAATATCGATCTGGGCTTCGGTAAATTGTCACTTGCGGCAACGCGTTCACAGGAAGCGGGTGGTTCATACACCTTTAGCAGCCAGAATATCTATAACAGCTCCAAAGATACGGCAAACGACGTGTTTGACGTACGTTTGGCCGGACTTGAAACAAACCCGGACGGTATGCTGGAACTGGGCGTTGACTACGGCCGCTCCAACAAAACTGACGGCTACAGCTATGCGGACGGCGCATCTAAAGATGGCTGGATGTTCACCGCTGAACATACCCAAAGCATGCTGAAAGGCTATAACAAGTTCGTTGTTCAGTACGCAATGGATGCTATGACCACTCAAGGTAAAGGTGGCGCGCAGGGTACCTATGGCTCAACGTTTGACGTTGCAAATGATGATGGCACTGTCACCCACTATATTGATGACTACATCAACAACAACGGTAAGCTGTGGCGCGTGCTTGACCATGGGGCAATCTCCCTGGGTGATCGCTGGGATCTGATGTACGTCGGTATGTATCAGAAGCTGGATCTGGATAATGATCTGGGTACGGACTGGTGGACCGTGGGCGTGCGTCCTATGTATAAATGGACGCCAATCATGAGCACTTTGCTTGAAGTAGGCTACGACAACGTGAAGTCTCAGCAGACGGGCGATCGTAACAACCAGTACAAAATTACCCTGGCGCAACAGTGGCAAGCAGGCGACAGCATCTGGTCTCGTCCGGCACTGCGCGTGTTCGCAACCTACGCCAAGTGGGATGAAAAATGGGGCTACATCAAAGATGGCGACAACGTCATGAAATATGCCGCTGCGAACAACTCTGGATTCAATACAACCAGCCGTGGCGACAGTGACGAATGGTCCTTCGGCGCCCAGATGGAAATCTGGTGGTAATACGTTCTTAACCTGACGTAAAGAACAACCGAGGGGCGCAAGCCCCTCAATCCTTCGGGACGGCGCGCTATTGCCTGGCTACCGCTGCCCTGTGATTCCTGAGGTAATAACAATGAAAATGAAGAAAAGTCTCGTAGCCCTTTGCTTGTCCGCAGGGTTGCTGGCGAGCGCACCTGCTGTTACGTTCGCTAACGTGAATTTCGTCCCGCAAAACACAACCTCTGCTCCAGCTATTCCTGCAGCTGCGCTGCAACAGCTCGTCTGGACTCCGGTCGATCAGTCTAAACCCCAAACCACCCAGCTTTCGACGGGCGGTCAACAGCTCAATGTCCCTGGCATCAGCGGGCCTGTCGTCGCCTATAGCGTGCCGGCAAACATTGGCGAGCTTACCCTGACGCTGTCGAGTGAAGTGAATAAGCAGACCAGCGTCTTTGCACCGAACGTCCTTATTCTTGACCAGAAGATGACGCCATCCGCGTTCTTCCCAAGCGAATATTTCTCCTATCAGGAGCCGGGCGTGATGAGTGCCGATCGCCTGGAAGGGGTGATGCGTCTGACGCCTGCACTGGGTCAACAGAAGCTCTACGTGCTGGTATTCACCACAGAAAAAGATCTGCAGCAAACCACCACGCTGCTTGACCCGGCGAAAGCCTATGCCAAAGGCGTGGGTAACGCCGTGCCGGATATCCCGGACCCGATTGCCCGTCACACCACGGATGGCGTTGTGAAGCTGAAAGTCTCTACCAGCAGCGCCTCCAGCGTCCTGGTTGGCCCGCTGTTCGGTTCCTCCGGTAACGGCCCTGTGACCGTGGGTAACACCGCCGCGCCAGTCTACGCCGCGCCTGCCGCTGCCGCACCGGTTGCCACTGCCGCGCCTGCGCCCGCGAAAAAAGCCGAGCCGGTACTGAACGATACAGAAGATTATTTCAACAACGCCATTAAGCAAGCCGTGAAGCGCGGCGATGTAGATAAAGCGCTGAAGCTGTTGGATGAAGCAGAGCGTTTAGGCTCCACCACTGCCCGTTCCACCTTTATCAGCAGTGTAAAAGGCAAGGGGTAACCGTCTCCCCACAATGCTGATGTTGTCAGTAGTTTGGTGCGTCCTTAGGGGCGCACTTTTTTTTGCCCTGCATGCTGTTGCATCCCTGTTGCGATAATGATCGCTTAGTTACGTTTGCCCGCCCTCAATTGGCCGTTTCTGCGATACAATAGCCTTACGTTATGTATCGGAGAGTCTGGCATGTCACACCCCGCGCTAACGCAACTGCGTGCGCTGCGCTATTTTGACGCGATCCCTGCGCTGGAGCCCGAGCAGCTCGACTGGCTGCTGCTGGAAGATTCCATGACCAAACGTTTTGAGCAGCAGGGCAAAACGGTCACCGTCACCCTCATTCAGGAGGGTTTCGTCAGTGCCGACGCCGTTGCGGATGAACTGCCCCTGTTGCCCCATGAGGATCGCTACTGGCTGCGGGAAATTTTGCTCTGTGCCGACGGCGAACCCTGGCTTGCCGGACGCACCGTGGTGCCGGAATCCACCCTTACCGGCCCGGAGCTGGCGTTACAGCAAATGGGCAAAACCCCGCTGGGGCGCTATCTTTTTACATCATCGGAGTTAACCCGGGATTTTATTGAAGTTGGCCGCCATGACGAACTGTGGGGACGCCGTTCCCGCCTTCGCCTGAGCGGCAAGCCGTTAATGCTGACGGAGCTGTTCCTGCCTGCGTCGCCGTTGTACTGAGAGGAAAGAAGAAAATGGAGTGGAGTCTGACGCAAAACAAGCTGCTGGCCTATCACCGCTTAATGCGCACCGATAAGCCCATTGGCGCGCTGCTGCTGCTGTGGCCAACCCTGTGGGCGCTGTGGGTGGCTACCCCCGGCCTGCCGCCGCTGTGGATCCTGGCGGTGTTTGTGGCAGGCGTCTGGCTGATGCGCGCCGCGGGCTGCGTGGTGAATGATTACGCCGACCGTAAATTTGACGGCCACGTGAAGCGCACGGCCAACCGGCCGCTGCCCAGCGGTGCTGTAACCGAGAAAGAAGCGCGGACGCTGTTTGTGGTGCTGGTGCTCATCTCCTTCCTGCTGGTGTTAACCCTCAACGTCATGACCATTCTGCTGTCGGTCGCGGCGCTGGCGCTGGCGTGGGTCTATCCGTTTATGAAGCGCTATACCCATCTGCCGCAGGTGGTGCTGGGGGCGGCCTTTGGCTGGTCCATCCCGATGGCCTTTGCCGCCGTCAGCGAAACGGTGCCTTTAAGCTGCTGGCTGATGTTTTTCGCCAACATTCTCTGGGCCGTGGCCTACGACACCCAGTATGCGATGGTGGATCGGGACGACGATGTAAAAATTGGCATTAAGTCCACGGCGATCCTGTTTGGCCGCCACGACAAGCTGATTATCGGTATTTTGCAGGTTGCGGTGCTGGCGCTGATGGTGGCGATTGGCTATCTGAACGGGCTGGGCGGTGTGTTTTATGCCGCAGTAGCGGCGGCGGGTGCGCTGTTTATTTACCAGCAGAAGCTTATCGTCAACCGCGATCGCGAGGCCTGCTTTAAGGCCTTCCTCAATAATAACTACGTGGGGCTGGTGCTCTTTTTAGGCCTGGCGGCCAGCTACTGGTTTTAAGATAAAAAAACGGCAACCCTGAGGTTGCCGTTTTTGTTGCTGCTTCTGCTTACTCGCCCTGGGTGGCGCTCTCAATGGTGAGGCGCACGTCAGAGGTAATAAGCTCGGCCAGCATCTGGTAGACCTTCATCGTCTCTAATGGCTCCGCATCACCGCTATCGCTGATGTAGCCTTCATCGCGCAGCGTCAGCACTAACGAACTAAACACCGCTTTGTCGAAGAACTCCGGAGCGTTAATGCCGTGCAGCATGGAGAGACGCTGGGCCAGAGTACGGCTCTCTTTCTCCAGCGTACCGCGGTTAATCGACGGGTTGGCGCTCAAAAGCCAGAAGGTGATGGCGTAGCGCTGCAGCGTTTCGCGCGCGCCTGCGGCCAGCAGCTGCAGGGTACGGGAGCGTGACGGGTTAATCTGCAGCACGTCATCATTCACCGAGATCAGACCCTGACGCGCCAGCTCGGCAATCTGCAGATCCAGCACCTCGCCCAGCTCCTCTTTCTCCCAGCGCAGGAACAGCTCGGCCTTCAGCATCGGGTAGAGCACTTCAACGTGATGCAACAGCGCCTGACGGGTGATGTGGCGATGCTGGGTAATGATGGCCGCCATCAGCGAAGGTAACACCAGCATATGCGCGATGTTGTTGCGATAGTAGGTCATCAGCACCGCCTGCTCGCGCGGCAGAATGATGATATCGCCGATGGTGTCCTTCTCCACTTCGAACTTGTTCATCTGCAGCGCGTGGGCGATAAGCTCGCTGGCGGTGGCAGAAGGCACGGTAGAGTCCACGGAGTAGGGCACATTACGCATCAGGTCCAGGTAGCAATCGAGCTGCTCGGTCAACTGCTCGCGAGTGAGCGAGCGCTGACGGGAGGCCAGCAGCGCGGTACAACACAGGTTCATGGCGTTGGCCGCCCCGGCGTTGTTAATACGCACCATCAGCTCCGACGCAATACCGTTAACGGTCGGCGTCAGCCAGGCCGGGCGCACCGCTTCAATAGGATCGATAGATTCACGCCACTCCGGCACATGGTTGTTCAGGTATGTCATCAGCGGCATAGGTTCGCCGAAGTTCACATAGCCCTGGCCGAGATTACGCAGCTTGCTTAAGCCACGCAGCATCTGTGGCAGGCTCTCTTTCTCTTTGGTGGCGCCGCGCAGCTCTTTGGCGTAAGTACCCACTTCCATCACATGCTCATAGCCGATGTAGATCGGCACCAGGGTGATAGGACGGGTCCCGCCGCGCAGCATCGCCTGAATAGTCATCGACAGGGTGCCGGTTTTCGGATCGAGCAGGCGCCCGGTACGGGAACGACCGCCCTCAACGAAATACTCCACCGAGTAACCGCGGCTGAACAGCTCGCCCAGGTATTCGCGGAACACCGTGGAGTAGAGCTTGTTGCCCTTAAAGGTACGGCGAATAAAGAACGCCCCCAGACGGCGGAAGATCGGGCCGGCCGGCCAGAAGTTCAGGTTGATACCGGCAGCGATGTGCGGCGGCACCAGCCCCTGGTGATACAGGACGTAGGAGAGCAGCAGATAGTCCATATGGCTGCGGTGGCAGGGCACATAGACAATCTCGTGGCCGTCATGCGCCAGCTGTCGTACACGCTCGGCGTTGTTGACGTTAATCCCCTGATAGAGACGGTTCCAGGTAAAGCTCAGAATACGGTCGGACAGGCGGATCATCTCGTAGGAGAAGTTGGCGGCAATCTCTTCCATCAGCGCGATGGCGTTTTGCTGCGCTTTTTCGTGAGAGATTTTTTTGCTACGCGCCTCTTCTTCAACCGCGCGGGCAATCGCCTTGGAGGCCAGCAGCTTGTTAAACAGATCCTGACGCGCAGGCAAGCGTGGCCCTACGGCCGCCAGACGCTGGCGGGCAAAGTGCATACGCGCAACGCGCGCCAGCTTTTGCGCAATGATCTTGTCGGTGCCGTGCTCGTCCGCCATGCGGCGCAGGGAGACCGACGGGGAGAAACGGACAAAGCTGTCGCGACCAAGCCAGGTCACGGCGAAGAACTTCTGGACGCCGTTCAGCATGCGCAGCGGGGGATTCTCTTCCCCTTTTTCACGCCCCGGACGGCGGCCAAACATGACCGATACCGGCACCATCTGCACATCCAGGGACGGATTGCTGCGGTGCAGGTCGAGATAATCGTGGAACAGTTTGATCGACTCTTCTTTTGGCGTGTACCAGGTGAACACGCGCGGGCCGCCGTGAATAAAGATATAACGGGGCAGCAGGGTGCCGTCGACCTCCAGCGGCTCCAGCGGATCCGGAAGGTCGTGCGCCAGGCACTGGGCGCGAAGCGTCAGCAGATCGGCCTTAGAGTTATAAGGCAGCACGTACATAATAGGACGTGAGGTATCAAGCCCTAATTCCAGCGCGGGCTGCGCGGGAATAGACTTGCTTTTTACCAGGACGCTTAATGGTAAATTAAGTAATTTGTAGTAAATTCGTGGCCAGCCAGACATAAACGATGTAAAGCCTCTGGTTAAAAATGCAATTGCGGCGCAAGGATAACAGAAAGCGCACAAAAGTTCTGTTGTTAGCCGTCATACTTCCGGCGGCTACGCAACGCCTCTATAGCTATAGTTACTGACGCTATTTTCAAAGAAAGGTTCTTTTAATGGCCAATAATACCACTGGGTTAACCCGTATCATTAAAGCTGCTGGTTATTCATGGAAAGGGATCCGCGCAGCCTGGATCAATGAGGCAGCATTCCGCCAGGAGAGCGTTGCCGTTATCGCCGCCGTCATCATCGCCTGCTGGCTGGACGTCGATGCTATTACCCGCGTACTGCTGATTGGCTCGGTAATGTTGGTGATGATAGTCGAAATTCTCAACAGCGCGATCGAAGCGGTGGTCGATCGTATCGGCAGCGAATTCCATGAGCTTTCGGGCCGGGCAAAAGATATGGGATCCGCTGCGGTGCTGTTATCTATTCTGGTTGCGCTCTTTACCTGGGTCTCACTGCTGTGGGGACATTTTCGATAAGCCTTCCAGAACCGACTCGCGCTGCGGTTTTTTGTGCGGGTTATGGTTCCAAATTCGCCTTTGACTGTATATACTCACAGCATAACTGTATATACACCCAGGGGGCGGAATGAAAGCGTTAACGACCAGGCAGCAAGAGGTGTTTGATCTTATTAGGGATCATATCGGCCAGACGGGTATGCCACCTACGCGCGCAGAAATTGCGCAGCGTCTGGGCTTCCGTTCTCCTAATGCCGCAGAAGAACATCTCAAGGCCCTGGCACGTAAGGGTGTCATTGAGATCGTCTCCGGCGCTTCACGCGGCATTCGTCTGCTGGTTGAAGAAGAAGAAGGGCTGCCGCTTATCGGCCGCGTTGCCGCCGGTGAACCGCTGCTGGCACAGCAGCACATTGAAGGTCACTATCAGGTGGCGCCTGACATGTTCAAACCGAGCGCGGATTTCCTGCTGCGCGTTAGCGGTATGTCCATGAAGGATATTGGTATTCTCGACGGCGATCTGCTGGCGGTGCATAAAACGCAGGATGTGCGCAACGGCCAGGTGGTTGTGGCGCGTATCGACGATGAAGTGACGGTTAAACGCCTTAAGAAACAGGGCAATACCGTACAGCTGCTGGCAGAAAACAGCGAATTCGCCCCGATCGTTGTTGACCTGCGTGAAAGCAACTTCTCCATTGAAGGCCTGGCCGTCGGCGTCATCCGCAACGGTAACTGGCAGTAATTATTCCCGACAGGCTACGGCATCGCCGTAGCCTGCTGTTTTTCTCTCTCTGGTTATTCACATGTCTCTGCTGACTGCTTCCGATAAGGCGTTATGGCGTCTTGCGCTGCCGATGATCGTCTCCAATATCAGCGTGCCGCTGCTCGGGCTGGCGGATACGGCGGTGATTGGCCATCTGGATTCCCCCGTTTATCTGGGCGGCGTGGCAATTGGCGCCACGGCAACCAGCTTCCTCTTTATGCTGCTGCTCTTTCTGCGGATGAGTACCACCGGGCTTACCGCTCAGGCCTGGGGAGCAAAAGATCCCCAGCGCCTGGCACGCGCGCTGGTGCAGCCCCTGATTATGGCGCTGGGCGCCGGGCTGCTAATCGTGCTGCTGCGTACGCCGCTGATCGACCTGGCGCTGCATATCGTTGGCGGCAGCGATGCGGTGCTGGCGCAGGCGCGGCGTTTCCTGGAGATCCGCTGGCTCAGCGCCCCGGCCTCGCTGGCGAACCTGGTGCTGCTTGGCTGGCTGCTGGGCGTGCAGTATGCCCGTGCCCCGGTGATCCTGCTGGTGGTCGGCAACCTGATCAACATCGTGCTGGACCTCTGGCTGGTGATAGGGCTGAAGATGAACGTCCAGGGGGCGGCGCTGGCCACCGCCGTGGCGGAATATGTCACCCTGCTTATCGGCCTGCGGATGGTCTGGCACGTGCTGGCCCTGCGCGGCATCTCCCTCAGCCTGCTGAAAACAAGCTGGCGCGGTAATATCCGCAAGCTGCTGGCTCTGAACCGGGACATTATGCTGCGCTCGCTGCTGCTACAGCTCTGCTTTGGGGCACTGACCGTATTTGGTGCCCGGCTGGGGCCGGAAATCGTGGCGGTGAACGCCGTGCTGATGACGCTGCTCACCTTTACCGCCTACGCGCTGGATGGCTTTGCCTATGCGGTAGAGGCCCACTCCGGCCAGGCCTATGGCGCGCGTGAAAGCGGGCAACTGCGAGACGTCTGGCGATCGGCCTGTCGCCAGGCGGGGCTGGTAGCGCTGGCCTTTGCGTTAATTTACGCCATAGCTGGCAACCAGATCATCGCGCTGCTGACCTCGCTACCCGAACTGCGTCAGCTGGCAAGCCACTATCTCTTCTGGCAGGTCGTGCTGCCGGTGGTGGGGGTGTGGTGCTACCTGCTGGATGGCATGTTTATCGGCGCAACCCGGGGGGCCGAAATGCGCAACAGTATGGCGATTGCCGCCGCCGGCTTTGGCCTGACGCTGCTCACGCTGCCCTGGCTGGGAAATCACGGTTTGTGGCTGGCTCTGGCGGTCTTCCTGGCCCTGCGCGGCCTGTCGCTGGCGCTTATCTGGCGCCGTCACTGGCGCAACAATAGCTGGTTCTTATAGCGGTTTCGTTTACCCAAACGGTAAAAGATTCTGAATAATGTCCCAACAACCGAAGCCTTATCTATACTTATTATCACGTCCAGCAGGAAATGAACGTAACGGACGAATCAATAGCTATTCACCGAACGATGAGGACATGATTATGAATAAAGACGAAGTCGGCGGTAACTGGAAACAGTTCAAAGGTAAAGCGAAAGAACAGTGGGGCAAGCTGACCGATGACGATATGACCGTCATCGAAGGGAAACGCGATCAGCTGGTCGGTAAAATCCAGGAACGTTATGGATACCAAAAAGATCAGGCGGAAAAAGAGGTTGGTGATTGGGAAACCCGTCACGACTATCGCTGGTAAGCGAGACTATCCGCAGGTATAAGGATGTACAATAAGGGCGGCCACTGGCCGCCCGTTTTATTTCTGGCGCAGCTTTTTCTTCATCTGAATGCTGTGATCGTGCTGGCAGTCGCTCTGATGGCTACAGGCCTCCACTTCCACACAGTCACCGCACAGGCCGTGCGCTTCAATCACATTATGCCTGAGCGCAAAGCCCATTTTTGCCGCCAGGGTATGCATAATATCCTCAACCCCTTCCGCACCCTCTTCCTTTACGCTTCCGCAGCGATCGCAGATAAACATGGCCGAGGTATGGGTCGGCTGATCGAACAGATGGCACAGCACATAGCTGTTAGCTGACTCCACCTTATGCACAAAGCCCTGCTCCAGTAAAAAATCGAGCGCGCGATAGACGGTAGGCGGCTTTGCCTGCGGCTCGCTGGCACGCAGTAAATCCAGCAGGTCGTAGGCGCTGATCGCCCCCTGTTGCAGGCTGAGCAGGCGCAAAACTTCAAGGCGCTGCGGGGTCAGGCGCACATTGCGTTGCGCGCACAGCTTTTCAGCCTGCGCCAGCAGATCCTGCGTTGTGGTCTTTTCCATTAAGCACCTCAAGTACGTGGAACAACAAACCCTCACTTTATCATGTTCTGCTCAAAACGCCGAGATCCGCGCCCTGTGCTATATATGAGCCATCAATATGAGGAATTAATAATGAAAAAACCTGACTGTATTCGACACTGGCGGGAGCTGGAAGGGGCCGATGATTCGACTTATCCCGACAGCGACGAGCGCTTCTCTATCGGCGCTCCGCTGGCCCGCGCGCTGGGTCTGGGCCGCATTGGCATCCACCACGAGCGGCTGCCGCCGGGGCGGCGCACCTCTTACCCCCATGCGGAGAGCGATGAAGAGGAGTTCGTGCACGTGCTGGAGGGCTATCCCCAGGTGTGGATCAACGGTTACCTCTGGGCGCTGGAGCCCGGCGACAGCGTGGGCTTCCCCGCCGGAACCGGCATCTGTCATACCTTTATCAACAATACCGACGAAGAGGTGCGGCTGTTGGTAATTGGCGAGGCGAATAAAAAATCTAACCGAATCTATTATCCACAAAACGACTCCTATGCCGCCACCCGCCAGGATCGCTGGGTTGACCACCCACCCCAATTTTTTGGCCCGCACGATGGAAAACCTGGGCGAAAATAATTTCGTCTTCTATAAATAATTAGGGTACTAACCGACAGCAAACCCGGGTAACACGGGCCTTTTCACAAATTAGCTCCACTTATTAGCTCTATTCACAGCAATAGATTGCTTTCGTCTGGGTGATAACGGACGAGAGATTTATGTTCACTAACAATAAGACGAGCATACTGTGAAAAAACATTTTAAGTTTTCGGTGGTAAGCATCGCTGTCTCCTTTTTTGTGGCAAATCAGGCGGGGGCAGCCAATACCTGGACAGAAGCACGCGGCGACGCGATGGGCGGCACGGGTGTAGCATCAGCGCATTACGGCAGTGGGGTCCTGATGAACCCGGCGCTGCTGGCAAGATCTCAGCCCGACGATAACGTGACGGTGATCCTGCCGACCGTTGGCGCGCAGATCACTGATAAAGACAATCTTCAGGATGAGATCGACAACATTAACGACAAAGTTAACTACTACGATGACGTTATCGACAATCTGACGGTGGGGGACATCCTCGCTAATCCTCTGGGTTCGGTCAGGCAGTTCCAGGGAGCGGCGAAAGATCTGGCCGATGAGCTGGATTACCTGAACGGTAAAACCGCACGCGCCACAGCGGGCGCCGGGCTTGCCGTTAGCGTGCCAAACGACGTACTTTCCGTGGCATTCGTGGCCAAAGGCTATGCCCATGCCCGCGTAAGTTCTTCTATCGATCAGCAGGATATTGATTATCTGCGGGGGATCCAGAACAGCACCGTGCGTGCTGGAGCCGTGGCGATAGATGCGGCCATTAACGGCAGCGATCAGATCACGCGAAACCTGAACTCTACGGCCTCCGGCAAGGCGGCTATTGTCTCCGATTACGGTATCGCGGTAGCCCGCCAGTTTGACGTAGGTGATGTGCCGGTCTCCTTAGGCGTGACGCCGAAACTGCAAAAAACCTGGCTCTATAACTACACCACCTCTATCTACGACTATGACAGCAGCGACTGGAACAGCAGCCGCTACCGTAATGATGATACCGGCTTCAACGTTGACGTCGGCGTGGCCGCCGACTTTGGCGAGAACTGGACCGTCGGCCTGAGCGGACAAAACCTGATGTCCCGCGATATCGACACCCGTGATATCCGCATCACCAATGGTCGTACCGGTGAAGTGGTGAGCTACAAAGACACTTACCAGATCCGCCCGCTGGTGACCGCAGGCGTCGCCTGGCACACAGACCTTGTCACCCTCACCGCCGATGGCGATCTGACCGAAACCAAAGGCTTTAAATCCGAAGATACCTCCCAGTATGTGGGCGTAGGTGCGGAAGTGACGCCGCTGAGCTGGCTGGCGGTTCGCGCGGGCTTCCGTGGGGATGTGAAAGGTAACAACAGCAACGTCTTTACTGGTGGTTTAGGCTTCGCGCCCTTTAATAAGGTGCATGTCGACCTGACCGGTATTTACGGTGAAGACGAAACCTGGGGTGCTGGCGCACAGCTCACCATGACGTTCTGAGGCAAAAGGGCACCCGGGAGGGTGCCCTTTTGTTAACTGTGGGCGGCTTTAGTGAGGGTATCGCTGATCCATTGATTAACGCTTTTACCGGAAACCTCTGCGGCGATATTAATAGCGGAATGAATTTCCGGCGGGATGCGTAAACTGATTTTACCGCTTGCCGGTCGAAGGGGCTCACGCCCTTGCTCCGCACAATAAGCAAGATAATCATCCACCGCTTCCTCAAACGCCTGGCGCAGTGCGGCGACATTATCCGCATGAAACCCTATGACATCTCTGATCCCCGCTATATGCCCGACGAAACACAGATCTTCATCACTGTAATCAATTTTGGCGGCATAGCCTTTATATGTCATGGTGTTAGTCATATAGATACTCCTGCTGCGATGAGAAAAGCCATTGCGTCCCGCACCTGATAGACCTTCGCTTCTTTATCAGGGTGTGGTCGATGAAAAGAGGCCACCACCTGATTAATTTCAAACCTGACCCGTGAACCACTGCCTTCAGAGACTTTTGCCCCCAACGCGATAAACAGGGCCTCTATTTTGCGCCATTCCAGCGAGCTGGGCGTGGGCTGAGAAAATATAAGCTGTAATGTTTTTTGATGTCTGGCGTTTATATTTTTCATTTTCCGTGCAATCCATTGTGCGGTTACCCTCTACCAGTCCGCTTGGATGATATCATTTTTTGATATCATCACAAGCTGGATCGTATCCTTTTTGAGCCTGTGCTATAGTAGCGCCCCCTTTTCACCAGATGCTTAAAAATTCGCCATGTCGTCAGAACTTCGCTCCGCTTATCCCGCCCACCGTTTCTCCATCGCGCCGATGCTCGACTGGACGGACAGGCACTGCCGTTATTTCCTGCGTCTGCTGTCGCGTAATACGCTGCTGTACACCGAGATGGTGACGACCGGGGCGATTATTCACGGTAAGGGCGACTATCTGGCCTATAGCGAAGAGGAGCATCCGCTGGCGTTGCAGCTGGGCGGCAGCGATCCGGCGGCACTGGCCCACTGTGCGAAGTTGGCGCAGGAGCGGGGGTATGACGAGATCAACCTTAACGTGGGTTGTCCCTCCGACCGCGTGCAGAACGGCATGTTCGGCGCCTGCCTGATGGGCAACGCGCAGCTGGTGGCCGACTGTGTGAAAGCGATGCGCGACGTGGTCTCTATTCCGGTGACGGTGAAAACCCGTATCGGTATCGACGACCAGGACAGCTATGAATTCCTCTGCGACTTTATCAATACCGTCTCCGGCAACGGCGAGTGCGAGATGTTTATTATCCACGCCCGCAAGGCCTTGCTCTCCGGCCTGAGCCCGAAAGAGAACCGCGAGATCCCGCCGCTGGACTACCCGCGGGTGTATCAGCTGAAGCGTGATTTCCCGCACCTGACCATGTCGATTAACGGCGGCATCAAATCGCTGGAAGAGGCGAAGGCGCACCTTGAGCATATGGACGGGGTGATGGTAGGGCGCGAGGCGTATCAAAACCCAGGCAT
>DKMV01000171.1:656-8768 GCA_002469605.1 Leclercia sp. UBA7405 | reverse complement strand
TTATAAAGATCACGGCTCGCTGGTTTCGCTGTCGCGCTTTACCACCGTGGGCAGTCTGATGGGTAACCTGATGCGCGGCTCAATGATGGTGGAAGGGCGCATTGCGCGCTTTGTCTACATCTCTCTGTATCGTATGCACCAGATTGCGCTCCATGGATATTTCAAGACCGGCCTGATGGTGCTGGTTGGCAGTCTGAACCGCGTACTGCGTCCGCGACTTAAACTGCACTAATCAATAGCGGGCGACACAGTGTCGCCCGCTCCCGTTTTGCCCGCAATAAGCTGCTGATAATCATCAGTTCACCGCAACATTACCCGCCCCGAATCCGCGGCTCGGAACTCTCCTAAAAGCTGGCCCTGCTGCGCTTACGCTGCGTTTCCTCCATTAATCTGATGTTGCAATTCCGGACCATCTGCAAAACTTATCTTCAGGAACACGGCGCGGCGCGCACGCCGGTTATGCCTCCGCTACAGCCTGTAGCGACGGGAATGCGCGGTAACACTGTCAGGAGGATATTCCTGTGAATAAATCAATGCTTGCGGGTATCGGAATCGGCGTAGCAGCAGCGCTGGGCGTGGCGGCGGTCGCCAGCATGAACGTGTTTGATCGCGGTCCGCAATTTGCTCAGGTGCTGTCAGCCACCCCGATTAAAGAGAGTATCAAACAGCCGCGTCAGGAGTGCCGTAACGTTACGCTGACGCACCGTCGTCCGGTACAGGATGAGAACCGCATTGCCGGTTCGGTGCTGGGTGCCGTCGCGGGCGGCGTGCTGGGTCATCAGTTCGGCGGCGGTCGCGGTCGCGATGTGGCTACCGTAGCGGGTGCGCTGGCCGGCGGCTACGGCGGTAATCAGGTGCAGGGCGCTCTGCAGGAGCGGGACACCTACACCACCAGCGAACAGCGCTGCAGAACGGTATACAGTAAACAGGAAAAGATGCTGGGTTATGATGTGACCTATAAAATAGGCGACCAGCAGGGCAAAATCCGTATGGACAAAGATCCCGGCAGCCAGATCCCGCTCAACGGCGACGGTCAGCTGGTACTGAATAACAAAGCATAAAAAAATCTTTTCTCTGCACCTTGCTCCCCATTCGCTCAGGCTGGGGAGTTTTTTTGCCTGTAAAAAAGGCCTTATGCGCAGGTAGCGTATAAGGCCTTTCGCTTTCTGACTATCTGTTACCAGTCGAAGACGTTATGCGGGCGCAGTAAAAGTAATCCTGAAATCAGGATTGAAATAAAAGCAAAAAGCACCGAACCACCACATAAAATCCAGAGACCAAACAACAATGTTATTACTATTAACACCTTAAATAATGGTAATAGCAAAATCATCTCAGTTCATCCTTCTGTATGGGTATGATCAGAAAGTGTTTTTGTTCGGGCAGATAAGTATGTTGCCGCCCGGGTGGGCATGCAGAAGGGCATAACTGTCATCATGACCTTATTACGACTCCTGCGGGACGGCTGCTAATCATTAGCAGAACAATAATCACTAACAAAGCATAGCAAACACAGAAAATTCCGAGAAAGGTTTGGCCTATCGTTAAAACAGGCCAAACCGTATTTACAAGATAATCTTCAGGATTTCAACAGCTCAGGCCATAAACGCAGGGTGGTGTGCGTTATGCTTTGCAGTTTTTCGAGGCTGGCGCCTTCCCGGGCGCTGATGGACATGCCCTGCAGCACGCAGTTGAGGTACTGGGCCAGCTCGTTTACCTGGCAATGAGCCGGGAGCTCCCCCCGCTGCTGGCGCTGCAGCAAAAACGCGCTCAGGGTCTCTTCCTGCATTGCATGGCGTGATTTCACCGTATTGGCGATCTCTTTTGAGGAGGCGGCAAGGGTCGCGGAGGTGTTGATCATAAAACAGCCCGCCGGGGTATCTTTGCTGGTAAAGCAGGTTGCTACCGCACTGAAATAGTCCCGCAGAGCCTGCTCTACGCTCTTCTCTTCACAAAACAGCTGGGCTTCATGCTTTGCCGCAAAGCGGGTGATATAGCGATCCAGCACCGCGCGGAATAGCCCCTCTTTATTGGTAAATTCGGCGTAGAGCGTCGGCGCTTTGGCACCGGTCGCCTCCACCAGATCGGCAAGCGAGGTGGCTTCATAGCCGTGCTGCCAGAAGAGTGTCATGGCCTTATCAAGCGCCACTTCCCTGTCGAACACCTTTGGTCGGCCACGGCTTTTTTTCGTGCAACTCGTATCGAGGGCTGTCATAGGCCGTTGTACCTTTGTGGGATTGTTGAATAACCATTATAAAAATAATCCCTGGCGGCGACCAGCACTCATTACAGAAAAATAATTTATACATAGGTCTATGAAAATAAACGCTTTCACAATTAAATTAACGGTCGTTATAAAAATACTGTTGACGCGTGATGGGGATCACACTTATCATTTAGTTATCGATCGTTAAGTAATTAACTTCTGAACACGAATTCACCTGCTTAAGGGCTAAAAACATGAAAAACGTTAAAACACTCATCGCTGCTACTATCCTGAGCTCTCTCTCTTTCGCAAGCGTTGCTGCGGTACAGGTGCAGTCTACCCCTGTCGATCAGCATAAAGCGGGCACCATTTCTGCAAGCGCGGGTACTAACCTCGGCTCCCTGGAGAGCGAACTGGCGCAGAAAGCGGATGAGATGGGCGCGAAATCCTTCCGTATTACCTCCGTTGCCGGCCCGAACAATCTGCACGGTACTGCGGTAATCTACAAATAAGCGTGGCATAACCCTCAAAGTGCCCCCGCTTTACCACTGCCAAAAAAAGCCCTGCATTTATGTGCAGGGCTTTTTTATCATAAGGACTGTGTCCGGGCTTCGTGGTGCCGGGTGACATCCACCGGCATGCCGGCCCGCACCTCCATCGCCCGTTCCATCACCTCGCCGTCTGCGCTGCTTTTGAAGTTTTGCATAGTCGCATTGAGCGTAATCGGCAGCGTCTGGGGATCGTCGCCAATATTTTTCGATAACGGTTGATGGATCTCCACCAGATGTCTGCCGTCCGGCTCGACGGAGGCCTTGATAGGGGTGTTGATGATATTCACCTTAGTCCCCGGCGTAATCACTTTATACAGCGTCTCGATATCCCCATCCCGCAGGCGGATACAGCCGGAGCTGACGCGCATGCCAATCCCGAAGTCGGCGTTGGTGCCGTGGAGCAGATAAACGCCACCGTAGGCCGCGAGGCGAATGGCGTGATGCCCCATCGGGTTATCCGGCCCCGCAGGCACCACGGCCGGCAGGTCGATCCCCTGGGCTTTATAACGGGCACGAATATTTGCCGTCGGCGTCCAGGTCGGGTTGGCGCGCTTATCCGAGACGGTGGTAACCATGGTTGGCGTCAGGGTGTCACCGCCGAGCTGGCCGATGCCGATAGGGTAGACGGTGACCGAACTTTTACCCGGCGGATAATAGTAGAGGCGCAGCTCGGCAAGGTTAATGACAATTCCTTCCCTGGGCACGTCCGGCAGCAGCGTCTGCAGCGGAATGGTCAGCACGCTACCAGGGCGCGGAACGTAGGGATCCACGCCAGGATTCGCCTGTAACAGCGCCAGAAAGCCGACGTTATACCGCTTCGCAATTGCCTCCAGCGAGCCGCCATCGTTTTCGACAACGTGAAATTGATTTTCGCCCACCAGTCGACTGCCGGCGGGCGGCAGCGGCCAGGTGTTCGCGCGGGCTGGCAGCGCCAGCGCCAGGGTCGTCAATAGCGCAAAACAGGTTATCCAGCGGGTAATACATGGCTTCATCATCACCAGCTCCATAGCAATAATAAGAAAGTCGGAGAATTAATCGATAATTATGATGAATAAATGTGTCGAAAAGTGAGAGAGGATTGCAAAGAGTTTGTAAATTCCCGGCCTGACGGGCAGGCCGGGGAGGGGATCAGGCTACCGCGTTCTCTTCAAGCTGGCGCATGAAGTTGCGTACCCACTCCATGCGGGTTTTGCGCTCCGTCAGCTCCTGGGTGAACTTCAGCCGCGTCGGCCCGTCCAGGCGGAAGTGCTGGGGCTGTTTTTGCAGCAGGCCAATCAGCCACATCGGATCGACATGGTTTTTCTCGGCAAACTCAATCATCCCGCCTTTGTCGTTGCCTTCCAGCTTACGGATCCCCAGCTTCTGCGCCTGCTGGCGCAGTCGGGCAATATCCAGCAGGTTACGGGCCGCGTCCGGCAGCAGGCCGAAGCGGTCGATAAGCTCGACTTTGATCTCTTCCAGCTCGGCCTCTTTCTTCGCGCTGGCGATACGTTTATAGAAGGAGAGGCGAGTATTAACGTCCGGAATATAATCGTCCGGCAGCAGGGAAGGCATACGCAGCTCGACCTCCGTCTGCTGGCTGGTGAGATCTTCCAGCGACGGCTCGCGCCCGGCCTTCAGGGCATCGACGGCGTTTTCCAGCAGCTCCATATAGAGCGAGAAGCCGATGGTCTCCATCGATCCGCTCTGATCTTCCCCCAGCAGCTCGCCGGCGCCGCGGATCTCCAGGTCGTGGGTCGCCAGCGCAAAGCCGGCGCCCAGATCTTCCAGCGAGGCGATGGCTTCGAGGCGCTTTTGCGCGTCGGTGGTCATCGCTTTCGGGTGCGGGGTCAGCAGCCAGGCGTAGGCCTGATGGTGCGAGCGGCCAACGCGCCCGCGCAGCTGGTGCAGCTGGGCGAGGCCGAAGTGGTCCGCCCGCTCGATGATGATGGTGTTCGCCGTCGGAATATCGATCCCGGTTTCGATAATGGTGGTGCAGACCAGCACGTTAAAACGCTGATGGTGAAAATCGTTCATCACCCGCTCCAGCTCGCGCTCGCGCATCTGGCCGTGGCCGATGGCGATCCGCGCCTCCGGCACCAGCTCCGCCAGCCTGTCCGCCGCTTTCTGAATATTTTCGACGTCGTTATAGAGGTAATAAACCTGACCGCCACGCAGCACTTCGCGCAGGATCGCCTCGCGCACCACCAGATTGTCGTACTCGCGCACAAATGTCTTCACCGCCAGACGGCGGGCAGGCGGCGTGGCGATAATCGACAGGTCGCGCATGCCGCTCATCGCCATATTCAGCGTACGGGGGATAGGGGTGGCGGTGAGGGTAAGAATATCCACGTCGGCGCGCATCGCCTTGATACGCTCTTTATGCCGCACGCCGAAGCGGTGCTCTTCATCGACGATCAGCAGCCCCAGATCTCTCCACTTCACATCGCTTTGCAGCAGCTTATGGGTGCCGATCAGAATATCGATTTTGCCTTCGCTCGCCTCCTGCAGCACCTGTGTCTGCTCTTTGGCACTGCGGAAGCGCGACAGCATCTCGATGCGCACCGGCCAGTTGGCGAAGCGATCGCGGAAGTTATCATAGTGCTGCTGCGCCAGCAGGGTAGTGGGCACCAGCACCGCCACCTGCTTGTTGTTCTCGACGGCGAGGAAGGCGGCGCGCATCGCCACCTCGGTCTTGCCGAAGCCGACGTCGCCGCACACCAGCCGGTCCATCGCCAGCGGCTGGCACATATCGCTTAATACGGCATTGATGGCCTGGGCCTGATCCGGGGTGGTTTCGAACGGGAAGCTGTCGCAGAAGAGCTGATACTGCTCTTTGTCGTGCTTAAAGGCGTAACCCTGTTTGGCGGCGCGCTGGGCGTAGATATCCAGCAGCTCTGCCGCCACGTCGCGCACTTTTTCCGCCGCCTTCTGCCGGGCCCGGGCCCAGGCATCGCCTCCCAGCTTGTGCAGCGGAGCATTGTCTTCCGCGCCGCCGGCGTAGCGGCTGATAAGATGCAGTGAGGAGACCGGCACGTACAGTTTGGCGTCGTTGGCATAGGTCAGCATCAGGTACTCGCCCTTGATGCCGCCCGCTTCGAGGGTGGTCATCCCGGCGTAGCGGCCGACCCCATGCTCCAGGTGCACAATGGGCTGACCGGGATGCAGCTCCGCCAGGTTGCGGATCAGGGTGTCCGGATTAATGGTGCGGCGGTTATCCTGGCGCCGACGCGCCACCCGCTCGCCCAGCAGGTCGCTTTCACAGATCAGCGCCAGATTATTCAGTGTATCAATAAAACCATGCTCGGCGGCGCCGATCATCAGGTAACGGCCGTTACCCTTGGCTTCATCAAGACGCAGGATGCGTTTCGGTGCCAGCTTGATACGCCCCAGCAGCTCGCCGAGTGCTTCCCGGCGTCCTTCACTTTCTACCGAGAAGACCACCGGCCCGGTGAAGGATTCGAGGAACTTGCGCAGGTTATCCAGCGGCGATTTCTGCTGGCCCTGGACCGCCAGATCCGGCAGGCTCTGGTAGCCGAGGTTGGTATTGGCCGCCTTGTCCGGCAGGCTTTCGCTTTTAAGCTGCACCCGGGGCCAGCGCTTAAGCTCGCTGAACAGCTCGTCGGTGCGCAGCCAGAGCTCCTCCGGCGGGAGCAGCGGACGCATCGGGTCAACGCCGCGGTTTTCAAAGCGGGCGCGGGTTTCGTTTTCAAAACGGCTGGCGCTGCTCTCCAGATCGCCGGTATTCACCACCAGGGTCTTAGCCGGGAAATAGCTAAACAGCGGCGGCAGCGGCTCGCTGAAGAACAGCGGCTGCCAGTACTCAATGCCGGTCGGCAGCGTGCCTTTGCTGACCTGCTGATAGATGTGCTCCGCATCGCGCTTTACGTCGAACTTGTCGCGCCACTGGCTGCGGAACAGCTCAATGGCCGCCTTGTCCGTCGGAAATTCATGGGCCGGCAGCAGGTTAATCGCCTCCACCTCTTCCAGCGTGCGCTGGGTATCGGCATCAAACAGGCGCAGGCTGTCGATTTCATCGTCGAAGAAGTCCAGACGGTAGGGGCGATCGCTGCCCATCGGGTAGAGATCGAGTAGCGCGCCGCGGGTGGCGTACTCCCCGTGCTCCATCACCTGATCCACATGACGATAGCCCGCGCTATCAAGCTGGGTGCGCAGGGCATCCCGCGACAGCCGCTGCCCTTTTTTCATCACCAGCGCGTGGCCGTGCAGGTAGCTGTGGGGGCAGACGCGCTGCATCAGGGTGTTTACCGGGACAATCAGCACGCCACGCTGCATGGAGGGCAGCTGATAGAGCGTGGAAAGCCGCGAGGAGATGATCTCCTGATGCGGTGAAAAGCTGTCGTAAGGGAGCGTCTCCCAGTCCGCGAGGCTGAATACCAGACTATCGGTAAACTGGCGGATTTCATCATGCAGGCGCAGGGCGTTCTGCATGTCCGGGGCAACTAATACCACCGGTCCCGGATGGCGTTCAGCAATCTCTGCCACCAGCGTGGCGCAGGCTGCGCCCGTGAGCTCACCTAACTGGCGTTGGTCGCCCGCTTTGCCGGGCAGGGTATAACGATATTGTTCTGGCATGGCTTTGTCAGGATCTCTTATGGGCATATCACTGATACACAATGTCTTTATTATCCGCGATCGTTTTACATTAGCAAACCTGAACCGCACAGAGAGGAAATTCGCCCCCGAAAGGGGGCGAGAAGATTAGCGTGACGCCTGAAGCGCCGGAGGGGAGAAGAAGAGATCGCCAAACAGAGCACCGGAAAGTTTACGCGCCCCCAGGCCCACCAGGGTACAGACCAACAGGCTGGCGAGGGGATAGACCATAATCAGCGTCAGCTCGGCCCATACCGGCCAGCCTGCACCGTTCAGCTCGCCAATAAAGAACAGGCTGAAGGCCTCGATCAGAATGCGGTGGGTGGTGTAGATGGCAATGGTATTACTGCCAATGATATTGAACAGATTATTGGGCTGGACGCTGTAGCGCTGCTCCATGCTGTAAAACAGTTTCATGATCAGCAAAATCGACAGCAGACACAGCGGCAGCGGGGCGTTTGCAAACCACAGCACCACCGCGATAGCAGCGAAAAGCGCCAGAGGCAGCCAGTAGCGGCGCAGCGTCAGCCCTTTCATCCACGCCATCAGCTGCGCGCCATACCATGCTCCCAGGCTGTAGTAGATGGCGTTACGCACCACGCTGTTCATTCCCCACCAGGGGAGCGGCAGGACGTTGATCGCCAGGCTCGCCAGCGCCAGCAGGACCAGCATCGGCACCTTCCAGCGGCTGAGCAGTTTGCAGAGGGTGAAATAGACCACCAGCGCATAGAGATACCAAAGGCTGGTGCTGGCGGTCAGCAT
>DKMV01000171.1:0-606 GCA_002469605.1 Leclercia sp. UBA7405 | reverse complement strand
GCTGGTGCTGGCGGTCAGCATCCCTTTGATAAAGCCCGCCAGGCTGGTGGCATAGGCGGCGTTACTGCCGGTGGGCAGCTCGCGCGCCGGGGCCAGCCAGGCGTTGATCAGGCCTAACGCCTGCCACTGCAACACGCCCCATAGCATCAGTACCCAGAGGATGCTCCAGATCCGTTTGTCCAGGCCGTCGCGCCAGCTGACCTCATCAATGTAGCGACGAATAAGGAAGCCGGAGATAAAAAAGAACACCGGCATGCGGAAGGGGGCCAGATAGAGGTTGAAGTAGACCCAGCACTTTGCAAGCAGCCCGGAAAGCGGGTGTTGCAGGGCATCAAGATGGGGATAGAAAGTGATCACCGAGTGGTAAATGACGACCAGGCAGATGCAGAGCCCTTTTATCTGATTAATCCATAATGCTTTTTGTTTCATCGGTAACCGATACCTGTATTGCCAAAGACGAACCGAGGATTGTCCAAACCAGCAAGGGGGATGTAACGGGTAAGAGTCTGTATCAGGACGATTTTAGGAATAGGTGGAGAGGCGGTGACTTACAAAGGGGCTGGCAATAACCCGGCTATTACGCTGATTTTTGGCACTTTTTCGGAA
>DKMV01000280.1:570-4370 GCA_002469605.1 Leclercia sp. UBA7405 | reverse complement strand
CTCTTCCGATCTCAATATGATGCTCGATCAGCACTTCGCCGCTGATGCGCGCCCGGCCCTGGATCACCACTTTATCATCCACAAGAATGGGCCCGCCGCGCAGCCAGGCGTGGCCGCCAATCAGCACATGATGTTTGATAACGCAGTTGCCCTCCACAAGGGCATTTTCCGCCACCTGGGAGCTGTAGCGCAGGGTGGGGATGGCATCCTCTTCCAGCCCGGCGCGCAGACGGGCGTTACCGTAGACTTTCGCGCAGTCGCACACCCAGACGTTGTTTAGTTCATTGCCTTCCAGCAGGGCATTGTCGAATACCTCGGCACGATGCTCCACAAAGGCAAATTTCACCATTGCGCGACCGTAGATCTGCGCCTGGTGCACCACCCGCGACTCGCTGACCGTGGCATCGCCGTAGATTTGCAGGATCTGCTCCCGGTCTGGGGTGAGCCCTTTCGCAGCAACGACCATGCTGTTGTGCAGAATGCGCGCATTGTTGAACAGCTGGCACTCCCCGCGTACCGCCGAGGCCTGCACCGTGACGTTGTCACTAATGCGCGCTCCGTGGCTTATCTCTGCGCTATCGATCCAGACGTTATCGCTAATTCGCGCGTGATGGCTGATAACGCAGGGGCCGGTGACCCGGGCATTGCCGGACACCTGCGCCCCGGCGAATACCACGCTGTTCTCATCATAGATCCAGCAGTCGCCCTGTTGGCTCAGGGCTGACTCATCCTCCACCCAGCCGCCCCGGGTGCCGCTTGCCACATCGCTGAAATCCCGGCTGGCTATCAGCTGGCGGAGCATCACCGTCGATTTGCTATCGCCGTCCTGCCAGTGGTGCTGGCGCGTTTCGTCGCTGAGTCGATATTTGTTCATTTTGGTTCCCGCTGAAGATCCCTCCACTAAACGTAGCAAAATTTAGGTTGATCGAAAGGGTGGCATCTGCAAATGAAACCTCTTAAAATAGCATTTCAAATATAATTTATATTTTCAAAAAAATGTATAAAACCAACAAATCCGAACAAGTTCTTAACCTGCCATCCGGCTATTACGGCATGGTGCTGGGAACCATTGGCATGGGTTTCGCCTGGCGCTATGCCGCCACTCTCTGGCCCGTATCCCACTGGCCCGGCGATATTCTGGTGACGCTGGCGATGGTTATCTGGCTGCTGCTGACGGTGGCCTTTATCACCCGGGCGGTGCGCTTCCCGCACAGCGTGCTGGCGGAGATGCGCCATCCGGTCATGAGCAGTTTCGTGAGTCTTTTTCCGGCCACCACTATGCTGGTGTCGATAGGGTTTGTCCCCTGGTATCGCCCACTGGCGCTGGTGCTGTTCAGCATTGGGGTGGTGGTGCAGCTGAGCTATGCCGCCTGGCAAAGCGCCGGGCTCTGGCGCGGTAAACATCCTGAAGAGGCCACTACGCCGGGGTTGTACCTGCCGACAGTCGCTAACAATTTTATCAGCGCCATGGCCTGCGGGGCGCTCGGTTTCCACGATGCCGGCCTGCTCTTTCTGGGGGCGGGGGTCTTCTCCTGGCTGAGCCTCGAGCCGGTGATTTTGCAGCGTTTACGCAGCGCGGGAGAACTGCCCACGGCGTTACGCACCTCGCTCGGCATCCAGCTGGCTCCCGCGCTGGTGGCCTGCAGCGCCTGGCTGAGCGTGAACGGCGGCGAGGCTGATACCTTCGCCAAAATGCTCTTCGGCTACGGCCTGCTGCAACTGCTCTTTACCCTGCGCCTGATGCCCTGGTATCTGTCGCAGCCCTTTAACGCGTCGTTCTGGAGCTTTTCGTTCGGCGTGTCGGCGCTGGCAACCACCGGTCTCCATCTGGGGCAGAGCAGCGCTTCCGGGCTGTTCCACCTGATTGCTATCCCGCTGTTTATTTTTACCAATGCCATTATTGCGCTGTTACTGGCGCGTACCTTTATATTGCTGTTGCAGGGCAAGCTGTTAGTCCGCGCAGACAAAGCCACCCTTATGCAGGCTGAGGAACAAAAATGAGAGTTGATGAGAACTACTTTACCGACAAATACGGCATGACCCGCACCCACTCCGAGGTGGTGAACGCGGCCGGTATCGTTAAGCCGGGCAAAACCCTCGATCTGGGCTGCGGTAACGGGCGTAACAGTCTCTATCTGGCGGCAAACGGCTATGACGTCACCGCCTGGGATAAAAATCCGGCCAGCATCGCGAATATCGAAAGTATTCAGGCCAAAGAGGGCATCACCAACCTGCAGACGGCGATCAAGGATCTGAACACCCTGAGCTTTGAGGGGGAGTACGATTTTATCCTCTCCACCGTGGTGCTGATGTTCCTGGAAGCGCAGACCATTCCGGGGCTAATCGCTAACAAGCAGCGCTGCACCAAGGCGGGTGGCTATAACCTGATCGTGGCGGCGATGGATACCGAAGACTATCCGTGCACCGTCGGCTTCCCCTTTGCCTTTAAAACGGGCGAGCTGAAGGATTACTACGCCGGCTGGGAGCTGCTTAAGTACAACGAGGACGTCGGCGAGTTACACCGCACCGACGCCCAGGGGAACCGCATCAAGCTGCGTTTCGCCACCATGCTGGCGCGCAAGCCCGCTTAACGGGCGGCCAGCAGGCAGATTTGCAGCGCGGTGTTGTAAGAGGCCTCGAACGACGACAGCGGTAAAAACTCAAACTTCGAGTGGAAGTTATGGGCGCCGGTGAAGAAGTTCGGGGTCAGTAGCCCTTTCGCCGAGAGGGCCGCGCCGTCGGTGCCGCCGCGCATCGGGGTCGGTTTAGGGGTGATACCCAGGCTCTCCATCGCGGCAAACATCAGGTCAATGGCACGACGGTCTTTGCCAATGGCGTTGCTGATGTTGCTGTAGGTATCTTCGATGTGCCAGCTCACCTTCGCGGTGGGGTATTGCGCCGCGATTTTGTCGGCCACGTCGGCAATCTGCACTTTACGGGCGGCAAAGCTGTGGCGGCAAAAATCGCGAATGCTGGCCTTCAGCACCGCCTCGTTCTGCCCGGCCTGGATACCGTTAAACCAGATATAACCTTCGCGCCCTTCGGTGCATTCCGGCGTCTGCTGGCGATCGAAGTGGCTGATGTAATCGGTGGCCATCAGCAGGGGATTAACCAGCACCCCTTTGGCCGACATCGGGTGAGCGGTAACGCCGGTGAAGTGGATCTCCGCCGCGGCGGCGTTAAAGTTCTCATAAACGATTTCGCCCAGCTCGCAGCAATCAATAGTCCAGGCAAAATCAACGTCAAAGCGCTTTAGATCCAGCGCCTTTGCGCCGTTCAGGCCAATCTCCTCGTCCGGCACGAAGGCCACGACGATATCCCCGTGCTGATGCTCCGGGGTGAGGTTCTCCAGCAGCGTCATCACCACCGTCACCGCCGATTTATTATCGGCGCCCAGCACGCTGGTCCCGTCGCTGAAAATAATCTCTTCGTTGGGGTAGGCGAGTATTTCTGGATGTTCACTCACCCGCAGCCAGATCTCTTTTTCTTTATTCAGACAGAGATCATCACCGGTAAAAGTTAATATTTGTGGATGAATATCCGGTGATAATCCGACGTCGACCGTATCAATATGGGTAATAAAACCGATGCGCGGCGCACCCGGAACATTGCCTTTTTTTACCGCCGTTACGGTGGCAAATTCATCGATGATAATATCGCTCAGACCCAGGGAGCCCAGCTCTTTCGCCAGCTCGCGGGCCATCTCATGCTGGCCCGGCGTGGAGGGGAGGGTTTTTACTTTTGGATCGCTCTGGCTGGTAATGGCGAGATAGCGAAAAAAGCGTTGGGTTAATTGTCTG
>DKMV01000280.1:0-422 GCA_002469605.1 Leclercia sp. UBA7405 | reverse complement strand
AGCGTTGGGTTAATTGTCTGGATAGCGCTGAAGCCATGGTGGATCCTTCTTTATTTGTCTTATCAGGTGTTTGCGTTGTCGCTTTAATGTTATTTATGAAATGGCTGAATAATGATTAGCCGTCGAATTAAAAGACAGGAAAACGCGATGAAAAGCAAGCTCACAACTTTAGCTCTGGCCATGGCCGCGCTGACGGTCAGTTCCACCGTTGCCGCCAAAACGCTGGTGTACTGTTCAGAAGGATCGCCCGAGAACTTTAACCCGCAGCTCTATACTTCTGGCACCAGCGTGGACGCCAGCGCCGTGCCGGTCTACAACCGCCTGGTGGATTTTAAGCCCGGTACCACCGAGCTGGTGCCGAGCCTCGCCGAAAGCTGGGAGGTGAGCGAAGATGGCAAGGTCTACACCTTCCACCTGCGTAA
>DKMV01000279.1 GCA_002469605.1 Leclercia sp. UBA7405 | reverse complement strand
CGGGCGGCGGTAGCGGTCATGGAGCTCTTTAAGCATCTCGTGCAGCCGTCGTCGTCGGGGATCCCCCAGATGCCAGAAGAGCCGCTGGTTGGTTTCCGCCTCCCACTGGTTATCGTGGTAGTAATTGGCGCCTATAAGATCCAGATAGCGCGGGTGGCCGCCCAGCTCTGGCTCCAGCCGGCCCGCCAGCATGTCCCAGGCCTGGTACTGCGCGGTGCGCAAAGCCTCGGTTTGCTCGAGGGCTGGTGGCGTGTTGTCCGGTGAGACAAGGTGGATTATGGGATCGCAGTGTAAGATTCTGGCCCGGGGATCGGCCGCCCGGATGGCGTCGCAGGCGGCGATGGCCGCGCGCACCAGCTGGCGTTTGATCTCTATCCTTTTATCTTCCACCTCGCCGGAAACCGGAAACAGGCCGACGGCGATCCCCCAGGCGGTGAAGGAGATTTCATTCACCGGAGAATAGACGGGGGGCTCGTCATACCAGGGTTTTAAAAAAGTGGCCAGCGCGCCGCAGAGTTGAGCGAAACGGTCAATAAATGTCTGCGAAAAAAAATCAATATCCGTAGGCCAACCGTAATGACAAATTGTCCAGCAGATCTGAATCCCATTCTCTTTTGCCGATATCATTCTGGCGGTGACGGATGAAAAATCATAACCGTCTGATTTATCGATAAGGCGCCAGCCAGTACTTTCTCTTACCGTCGAAATGTTAAAGTCTGCAAGCGCACGATAATCTTCAGAATGCCTCTCGTCGTGTCCCGTTAAGTTATTCATCGAGAGCGCGTTACCCTGCCGGGTAACAAAGTCAGCACCTTCGTAGCCCGCCTGCCAGAATGACCGGAAAATAGGCATATTATTGCTCCCGCATGGATATGTCATTCATAAAAACGCAAGGAGATCGGCCTGGCCATTACGGCAAAGGCTTTTCATGGCTTTGTGGGAGCGGTTTCGTTTCTTTCAGGCTTGCTGGCGATATGCACTGCTTTAACAGCAGGTTACGCTGGCTTCAACGGTACGGCGGCCTCGAAAATCATCCCCTCAGACACGGTAAAAAACACGCTGGCTTATCGTTCTCCAGGTGCTTATTTTTCTGCAATTGATTTATTATGAGTGAGGTAGAGTACTATCTCTCTTTTTACAACCATACTTTTGTATTGTATTTTTTTCTTCCATTTCTAAAATAGTAAATAAACCGGCAGTCTTCATGTTTCGCATAATCGCTCCGTTAAAGCCACATTGTTAATAATTTGAAAATAGCATAAGGGCGTTCACTAAGCCAAATTACCCAGCGGTTTATTTGCTGGCGCAGGTTTAAAACGCAGAAAACTTTTTCTTAATTAACTGCGGCTTCGTTATTAAAATAGCGATTAAAATCATCACCTGCGGCAATATATCTTTCAGTCATCTCGCTTAACCGCAGCGGAAATTATTTTAACGGGCAAACTTTCGCGATGCGGCGACGCACAGCATCACGCCGAAGGCCACAAAGACCATCACGGGGCTGACGGCTTCATGCAAAAGCAGTGCGGCAAGGCCAAGCCCGAGGAAAGGCTGTAAAAGCTGTAGCTGCCCCACGGCAGCAATCCCGCCTATCGCCAGCCCTTTGTACCAGAAAATAAAGCCTGCCAGCATGCTGAACACCGAGACATAGGCCAGCGCAAGCCAGCTGGCGCTGCCGATCCCGCGCAGGGTGGCGGGCAGCGTGATAAACGTGGCCGCCAGCATAAAGGGCAGGGAGAGGCTCAATGCCCAGCTAATCGTCTGCCAGCCTCCCAGGATGCGGGTGAGCCTGGCCCCCTCAGCGTAGCCCAGGCCGCAGACCAGAATGGCCGCCAGCATTAACAGATCGCCGGTCGCCGAAACAAAAGTGCTTTGCGAAAGGGCAAACCCCATCACCAGCACGCTACCCAGCGTTGAGAAGATCCAGAACGCCTTTTTCGGGCGCTCGCCGCCGCGCAGAACGGCAAAAAGGGCGGTGGAAAGGGGCAACAGCCCAAGATAGACAATGGAGTGGGCGGAGGTAACGTGCCGTAACGCCATCGCCGTCAGGAGTGGAAAACCAATCACCACGCCAAGGGAGACAATCGCCAGCGCCGGCAGATGGGCGGCGCGCGGGCGTTGTCGGCTAAAGCCGATAATAAGCAGGATCGCCAGCCCTCCGGCAATAGAGGCCCGCAGGAATGTCAGGAAGAAGGGATCCATCCCTAACACCGCAATACGCGTTGCCGGCAGCGAACCGCTAAAGATGACTACCCCCAACAGGCCATTGAGCCAGGCGGAAAGGGAACCGGGATGATTAACGGGTTCTGCATGCACGCTGTGTTCCTCGACTGTTTGTTGCCCACGATTGAGCCTTAGTGAGGCGGATGGTAATCT
Organism: Leclercia sp. UBA7405; assembly: GCA_002469605.1. Lineage (GTDB taxonomy): Bacteria > Pseudomonadota > Gammaproteobacteria > Enterobacterales > Enterobacteriaceae > Enterobacter. Next base: position 7,788 of record DKMV01000279.1, on the reverse strand, counting down.
CACCAATTCAATACAATCAAATTATTGTCATGGATACATTTGATGAAAGCGCGCTATAAATCTCTTGTTGATAGCCTTGCAAAACGTATTCGGGCGGGAGAGATCGCCCCCGGTACCCGTCTGCCCACCCACCGCGCGCTGTCGGCACAGGAGCATATCTCGCTGGCGACAGCGACGCGGGTGTACAGCGAGCTTGAGGCCATGGGGCTGGTGAGCGGAGAAACCGGGCGGGGAACCTTCGTCAGGGATATTTCGCTGCCGCCCGGCCATGGTATTGACCAGCATGCGGTGGCAAAGGGCGTTATTGATCTTAACTTTAACTATCCGGCGCTAGCGGGTCAGGGCGATCTGCTGCGCGACGCGCTGCGGCAGGTGGCTGCGGCTGGCGATATCGAATCACATTTACGCTATCAGCCTCATGCCGGCAGGCAGACCGAACGAGAGATTATTGCCGGGCATCTCTCCTGGCAGGAGTTCAGGCCCGCAGCGGAAAACGTTCTGATCGTCAATGGCGCCCAGCATGGTTTGACCGTCACGGTGATGGGACTGCTGCGACCCGGCGACGTGGTGGCGGTGGATGCCCTGACCTATCCGGGCTTTAAGGCTCTGGCGGCGCTTTACCATCTGGAGCTTATCGCCATTCCCGCTCTTGCCGACGGGCCGGACCTGGAGGCCCTGGAGCAGCTTTGTCACAAAAGGGATATCCGGGCGGTCTACACCATGCCGACGCTGCATAACCCTCTCGGCTGGGTACTGAGCGACCCGCAGCGAAAAGCGCTGGCGAACATTGCCCGCGCCCACGACCTGCTTATTATCGAAGATGCAGCCTATGCCTGGCTGATCCCGAGGCCACCACCGCCCGTTGCCAGCTATGCGCCAGAGCGCACCCTGTATGTGACAGGCTATTCCAAGAATGTCGCGACCGGCCTGCGGGTGGGGGCGGTGGTCTGCCCGGAGCGGTTTCGCGCCGCGCTGGAAAGAGCCATACGGGCCACCGCCTGGAACACGCCCTCCATTATGGCCACCCTGGTGTGTAACTGGATCCAGGATGGCACCGTCGCCCGTTTCGAAACCCTGAAAAGGCGTGACGCCCGCCAGCGGCAGTCCATTCTTCGCGATGTTCTGGGGGATATTCCCTTTATCGCCCACCCGGCATCTTATTTCGCCTGGCTGCCTCTGGCGGAGGAGTCCCGGGCAGACAGGGTGGTAAAGGCGCTGATGGATCACAATATTTCGGTGTCGACCGCAGAGCCATTTAGCACCGCCGGGACCATCCCCCAGGCGATAAGAGTCGCGCTGGGCTCGGTGCCCATTGAGACGCTGCGTAATGCGCTGGAGAAAGTGCGCGAGGTGGTGGAGTGTGAGCGGTATCGTTAGGGGAATACGGGCCTGCCCGAAAGCAGGCCCGCTGGCGTTAAAACAGAACCGAATAGTTCATGCCAAAGGTTCTGCCGCGCCCTTTATAGGTGTAGAGCCCGGCGTCGCCATAGGTCGGGCTATAAAGCCCCGGCGCGCGCTGTCCCCAGACGGTGGTGTACTCTTTATCCAGCAGGTTTTCGACGCTAAAGCTCAGCTTACCCAGCGGCAGTTCATAGCTGCCCAGCAGATCGACCGTGTTATAGCCGTCGATCTTGTTACCGGCTTCGTCAGAGACGTCAAAGGTCTGGGTACTCTGCACCCGCAGATTCCACGGCCCCGGCGCCCACGTCAGCCAGGCGCTGACCTTAGACGGACTGGCGCTGTCCACCGTCAGCTTCTGCCACTGGCCATCAACCTGGGTCTCTGATTTGATGGCGTTGAAGTTCGCTCCGGTACTCCAGTCGCTCTCTGCAAAGAAGTAATCAACCTGACCCTCGATACCGTAGATACGACGCTTGTCGTCCTCAATATTAATGGTCATATCCGACTTATTAATATTGATGGTCTTGTCCGACAGGGAATAATACGCCGCTACCTGTGTACGCAGGCTGTCGCCGGTGTAGCGCCACCCCAGCTCATACGCATCGACCTTGATGCCATCCAGCTTAGAGTCGTTAACGTTCACGCTGTTGGTCAGCCGGTAATGGCCGTCGACCAGCTGATAGCTGCCCGAGCCGTAGTACTTCGCCAGATCGGGAATTTCAAAGCCCTGGGAGAAGTTAAACCACAGCTGCTGGCGTTCCGTCAGCCGCCCGAGGATCCCGGCGTTGAACAGCACATTGTTGTAGCTGGTTTTACCGCCCGGCACCGCATCGGCGGAGAGGGCATTCCCTTTGGCGATGGCCTGCTGCTGGGTATAGCCGATAAAATCATCGACCTTGTTTTCCGCGTACTGATAGCGCACCCCGCCGCTCAGGGTAATGGCGTCGATGTCATAGCTGGATTGCAGGAAGGGGGCCAGGTTAGTAATGCTGTAGCCCGGGTAACGCCCGACCCGGTAAGCGTTCTCCAGATCCATCCCGCCGCTCTGGGACGCTTTGGCCAGATTGAAAAACTGCTGGTTGGCATCGAAGGTTTCGTGGTCGGCGTCCACGCCGTATGTCAGCGTCAGGTCGTCCACCGGCTTACTATTGAGCGTCAGCTTGCCGCCCCAGTAGTTAGTATTCTGCTGGGAGGCGCCGATACTGCTGACGGCCGAGCCCGACAGAGTAGGGAAGGGATAAAACGTCAGAGTTTCGTCGCGATAGTAGATCTGCGCCACCAGATCCTGGCCGAGGAAATCGGTGTTGGAGTACTGCAAATTAATGAGATGGCGCTCGGTGCCGGGCAGGCGGTCGGAATCAAGATTGCCAGAGTTATACGCTTTTCCCTGCCCGGTTACGGCAGAGAAATTCTCCCCGAGATAGAGGCCGTGCTTGCCGTCAGACTCGCTCTTAAAATATTGCGTGGTGAGCTGGATCTGCTGGTGGTCGTCAATCTCCAGGGTACCTGTACCCATAACGTCCAGCCGGTCCGAATACTGTAGCCCCGTCTGGGTGTTATCAATAATGACCTCATCACCCTTGCCGTCATACCAGCCACCGTAGCGCTGGTAAGCGACGGAGAGCCGCCCGGAGGCCTTATCCGTACCGCCGCTGACCGCTGCCGCCACGTTTTCATCATGATCGTTATGGCTGTTAAAGCCGCTTTTGGCGCCGGTCTGGAACTCAACTTCTCTGTCCGCCTGGCCCTTTTTGGTGACGATATCAATCAGGCCGCCGGTACTGCCGCCGCCGTACAGGGCGGTGGCGCCGGAGATCACCTCGATGCGCGAAATGTTAAAGGGATCGATGGAGTCGAGCTGTCGGCTGTCGCTGCGGGATGAGTTCAGGCGCACCCCGTCCACCATCACCATCATCGAGCGGCCGCGCATATTCATGCCGTAGTTGGTGCGCCCCTGGCTGCTGACGTCCATCCCCGGAATGAGCTGGGCCAGCACCTCTTTAAGCTCCTTGCCGCCCTGCACCTGCTGCTCAATTTCACTCTGTTCAATGACCCAGGTGGTTTGCGCCATCTCCGCTACGCTGCGGTGCGAACGGCTGGCCGAGACGACCATTTCGTCGGGCTGTGCGCTTGCCGCCCAGGCTGAAGACGAGACAATGGCTAACAGGCAGGGGTTAAGAATCCATATCGATCGACGCTGCATGGGTGATACTTTTCCTGTTAATAAATCACGGGCAATATTCTTTGCCGGTAATAACGAGTTATATGCCTTTCACCTGCGCTAATACGAAGTCTCCCTATTAATCGGGAGGCGGGAAGGGCGTGTAATTATCCGCTCAGCTGTTTTTATAAAAGCCAGAGGTATGCGCGGAGCTGCATACAAAGGTTTAAAGACTCTGTATCCATAAGGCTTATGGGTGAATAACTGCTTGATCCATAGCCACTTATCGCGCCGATGATAACGGATATCGTTATCATATGCATTTGCAACCGATTGGCAACAACTATGTAACTATCCTGTTAGCGAAATACCTGCCAATATTTAGGGGTGAGACAGAGGCATCCGGCTAACGATCGGAAAATGGCAAACCCGGCAGCCGCATTTAAAAAGAGGCCCGGTTGACCAGGAAAGTAGCAGCGCTAAACGGACCAGCGAGAAAGGGGAATATTATTCAATGGTTGCCATAGCGGCGGGGGAATAGCAAAAAACGGCCTTGATCTGTTTCTTCCTATAGCTTAAAAGCATAAAAATCCGATAACCTTTAAGAAGTTAGGCACTTTTGACACCGTATTGTTTGAGAGTATACTTAAGCCGCTTTTAGCATATCCACTCATCCTGCCAGGGTAAAAATATATGTTCTGGATAATTAACGATAATATTAAATTTTATCCAGAGCAAAATAAGCTGGTCTCCGTCACTAATTCAGAGCTAAGTGCGGTCCTCACGTCTCCCGCCAGCCGCTGCCTGAGCTTATTGCTGGAGTCATATCCGCAGGTGGTGACGCAAAAAACCTTTTTCACCTCCGTCTGGGCCGAAGACGGGATGCTGGTTCCTGCTAATACGCTTTATCAGAATATATCTATTATCCGTCGCGGATTAAAAACCGTGGGTGAGACCGACGAGACGTTGATCTCTACCGTTCCCCGCAAGGGTTTTCAGATAAGCAGCAGCGTGAGGGTCGTCAGAGTCGACGTGCAGGAAGATGCGCTGCATGCCCCTGATACCAGCGCGATCGAGGCTGAACCCTCAGGATCCACGGCTGACGCACCCACGATAGAACCTGTAACCACTCCGGCGAGCGAAAGCGTATGGCAGCGATATCCCCGTGTTATCCCTTTGCTTATGATGCTGCTGTCGCTGGGGCTCGGGTTATCCCTGTTCCAGCTACCGTGGCACCGTGCGGCCGATAAGGATTTTTTTACCGGTTATACGATTAGTAAAATCGAGAATGGCTGCCATTTTTACACATGGAACGATGATATTAAGAAATTTGGCAACTTCACCAAATACAGGAATATGATTTTGCAAACAGGCCTTGATTGTGAAAAATATCCCTGGGTTTATTTCTTGTCATCCAGTTCGGCGCCCGCGCTCTCGGCGTTCATCTGCCCGGAGCCTTATGAAACGCCATCGAGTTCAGGATGTATCACCCTCTATTTTCGCTGGAGTAAGCGGTGAAAACAAAAGCTATTGTTTTATCCTGCATGGGGCTGTTTATCACCGGCGCGTTAATTTCGTGGGGCTATCATCTGTACGCAGAAAAAAAACGTGATACGCAGGTCTGCGCCGCAACGACGATTATTTATCATAACAACGTGCGCGCCAGCATGACGCTGGATTTTATGTACACCCTGCAAGGCCAGACCGGTGTTCTGGCGGTGAACGGTTCCTATTTTATAGACGACAAGCTGGCGGGGTCGATCCGGCGCGACGTCTATTATAAATGGACGGAAAACAAAGATACCTTTCGTTTCCAGTCCGAAAAGGTGAACAAAATCATTAGTGATGACTCCATCTCGGACGAAGACCTGGCCGAGGTGTTGCCTGATTTTTACGTCTACCCTGGGAAAAACATCACCTATTCAATCGTGCCGCAGGGGGCGAATAGCTTTATGTTTACCGTAGGTAAGCGCCCGGTGTTCCTGTGCTACCGCTGACCGATTTTATCTGCTCTGGCATTAAATCAAATTACACCGCTGCCTGATGAGCGCTGCGCAGGCGGCTCAGGCTGAATATCACCGAGGCCGCTGAAAATGCGACGGCGATCCACAGCGCATAATGCACCGCCTGTTCATCCGCCGACTGGCGCGTACCCGTTGCTATCACAGACAACAGCACACCCACGACGGCGGCCCCCAGGCACTGCCCGAAGGTTCGCACGATAGATAAGACGCCGGACGCATAGCTGGCGTACTCACGTGCAACGTTTCCCAGCATCTCCCGGTTATTGGGGCTCTGGAAGCAACCAAACCCGATACCGCACACCAGACTCCGCAGCCCGATATCCCATGAGGATGGGCTGGCAGGCAGGGTTGCCAGCAGAATCAACCCCACGACAAACATCATCAGCCCAAGGGTGGCAATCAGCGGGGCGGAGATAGTGTCCGCCAAGCGACCCGCGTGCGGAGCAATTAACACGATCCCAATCGGCCAGGGGGTAAACAGCAGCGCGGATGCCACCGGGCTGTAGCCATACACGCCCTGGAATAAAAACGGCAGCGCGACAAAGGTAATGCCCTGGCTGACAAAAGAAGCCAGTGAGGTGAGAGCCGCGAGGGTAAAGCGGGCGTTGCTGAAAATAACGGGCGGCAGCAGCGGACTGCGGGCACGGCGAATATGCCAGATAAAAGCAATAGTGCTGACCGCCGCGAGAAGTGCCCAGCTAACCGCTTGCGTATTGAGGTGATTGCTGGCGCCCTGAAGGCTATTCGCCGCCATAATCATCGCACCTAAAAACATGGCAGAGAACACGGCCCCCGGCGCGTCGAACGGCACCCGGATAAGATCTGCTTTGCGCGGCAGGGCCTTCCAGGCCAGCAAAAGCGCCGTCGTTCCCGGAAGCACGTTAATGGCGAACAGCCATTGCCAGCTCAGCGCGTGCAGTATTGTTCCGCCCAGCACGGGCGCGATGGCGGTACTGGCGGCAATAAGCAGGGCATGCAATCCCAGAATGCGCCCAAGCAGTCGCCCCGGAAAGACGGATCGCAGTATTGCCGGGGCGATACTCAAGGTCGCCGCGCCGCCGATCCCCTGCAAAATGCGCATTCCGATAAGCATCTCCGGCGTTTTCGCCAGCGCGCATCCGAGCGAGGTCAGCGTAAAGAGGGTAAGCCCGGTCAAAAAAACCGGGCGATAGCCGAAGCGTGTCGCCAGCGCGGCGAAGATGGCGAGCGTCATGGCCGCTGACAGCAGGTAGCCATTGGCGAACCACACCGCAACGCCGGCGGGGACCTGCATGGCGGTTGCCATGGGCGGCAGCGCGACGTTGATCATGGTGCCGTCAAAGACCCCCATCAGCGTGGTAGTCATGACTGCGGCCATAACCCAGGCACGTTCTTTACCGGGCAGGCCTTCATCGCCGGGTTGGTTGGAAAATAGCGTAATCATCATGACTCCTGGAATGGTGTTTTGCTGGAAAAATGATAATCATGGAGCCGGTAAGGCGGAAGACGCAGCATTTGCACTTTATAGTTGCATCAAACGCCACATCTGTTTTCACAGCGAGGAGTGACCATGGCCGACCCGGATTTTAATTTGCTTATCGCGCTCGACATTTTGCTGGCAGAGGCCAGCGTGGCGGGTGCCGCGCGGCGTTTAAACCTGAGCACGTCGGCGATGAGCCGCACGCTCAGCAGGCTGCGCGAGGTGACGGGCGATCCGCTGCTGGTGCGGGCCGGGCGTAATATGGTCCTGACGCCCTGGGCCCAGGCCACCCGGGATCGCGCCAGAGCCGCGGTGCATGAGGCGAGGGCGGTGCTGCAGCCCTCACAGGAGACGCTTAAGGTGGAGGAGCTTGCGCGGCTGTTCACTATTCGGGCAAACGATGGTTTTGTGGTCGCGTTTGGCCCCGCGCTGATTGCCGCCGTGGCGAAAGCCGCCCCCGACGTGTGTATTCGCTTTGCCCCGAAACCCGAAAAGAGCCCCCGCTATCTGCGGGAAGGATTAGTCGATTTAGAGATCGGTGTTCAGAGCAATATGGGGCCGGAAATTCGTCTCCAGCGCTTATTTCAGGACCGGTTTGTTGGCGCGGTGCGTAAAACACATCCGCTGGCATCGCTGCCCACGATCGATGTGAACGAGTATGTGTCAGGGGGACATGTGGTGGCCGCACCCAACGGGTCATTACACGGATTCGTCGATGACGCCCTGGCTGAACTGGGCGTGAC
>DKMV01000281.1:7176-13898 GCA_002469605.1 Leclercia sp. UBA7405 | reverse complement strand
GCGTCGAACTCACAGGCCATTTCCCAGCCCAGCTCTTCGCCACCGCCGGCAAAGACGATGTCCTGTTTGCCCAGCTGAATCTGCTCTACCGCGTTACCGATGCAGTGCGCAGAGGTCGCACAGGCGGAGCTGATAGAGTAGTTTACGCCGTGGATTTTAAACGGGGTGGCGAGACAGGCAGAAACGGCAGAGCCCATCGCTTTGGTCACCACATACGGACCAACGGCCTTCAGGCCGCGCGGGCTACGCATGGCGTCGGCACCGAATACCTGGGCTTTAGAAGAGCCGCCGGAGCCAGCAATCAGGCCAACGCGCGGGTTGTTCTGGTAAACCTCTTCACTCAGGCCGGCATCCGCGATGGCTTCCTGCATGGAGAGAAAAGCATAGATAGAGGCATCGTTCATGAAACGAACCACTTTACGGTCGATCAAACCGGTGGTGTCCAGTTTGACGTTACCCCATACGTGGCTACGCATTCCCGAATCTTTAAACTCTTCAGAGAAAGTGATCCCGGAGCGTCCTTCACGCAGAGATGCCAGGACTTCCTGCTGGTTATTACCGATGCTGGAAACGATGCCCAGGCCAGTAATCACTGCACGTTTCATTCAATACCTCTGTAAGTCGCACTATATTAAGTTTCGAGTGGCACAATAGCGTACACTTGTACGCCGAACAAGTCCGATCAGCCAATTTCTGCGGAAATTTGCGCCAACGGGCCCACATCGCTAAGATCGTGCCACTGCCTGTCAGACGAGTAACTTACGTGAAACAAAACGCCATACAACCTGCCAACCTCGAATTCAACGCTGAGGGTACACCTGTTTCCCGAGATTTTGATGACGTCTACTTCTCTAATGATAACGGACTTGAAGAAACACGTTATGTTTTCCTCGACGGAAACCAGATAATCCCCCGCTTTTCGGCCCATTTCCGCAGCCAGTTTGTGGTGGCGGAGAGTGGCTTTGGCACGGGTTTAAACTTCCTCACCCTCTGGCAGGCGTTCGACCGCTTTCGCGCGGCGCACCCCGACGCTACCCTGCAAAGATTACATTTTATCAGTTTCGAGAAATTTCCCCTGACGGCAGGCGACCTTGCCCTGGCGCATCAGCACTGGCCGGAGCTGGCAAGCTATGCCCGCCAGTTACAGCAGCAGTGGCCGCTGCCGCTGGCGGGCTGCCACCGCCTGGTGCTGGACGGCGGGCGGGTCACGCTCGATTTGTGGCTCGGGGATATTAACGAGCTGACCGAAACTCTGGATGACTCGCTTAACCAGAAGGTGGATGCCTGGTTTTTAGATGGCTTTGCGCCGTCGAAAAACCCCGAGATGTGGAACGCGAATCTGTTCGCCGCCATGGCGCGACTGGCGCGCCCGGGAGGCACCTTCGCCACCTTTACCTGCGCCGGCTTTGTGCGCCGCGGCTTGCAGGAGGCGGGCTTCACCGTGCAGAAAGTAAAAGGCTTTGGCCGCAAGCGCGAAATGCTGGTGGGGGTGATGGAAAACGATAACGCCTCCCCGGCCCGCGCCCCCTGGTTTGCCCGTCGCGGCAGCGAGGTGCGCGAAACCGCCATTATCGGCGGCGGCGTCGCCAGCGCCCTGCTCGCGCTGGCGTTATTGCAGCGCGGCTGGCAGGTAACCCTTTACTGCGCCGACGACGCGCCGGCGGCCGGAGCTTCCGGCAACCGCCAGGGGGCGCTCTATCCGCTGTTAAGCGCCCAGGATCCGGCCCTGAGCCGCTTCTTCCCGGCGGCCTTTACCTTTGCCCGCCGGCTTTACGATACGCTACCAGTGCGCTTTGACCACCAGTGGTGCGGCGTGACCCAGCTCGGCTGGGATGAGAAAAGCCAGAATAAAATCAGCCAGATGCTCTCCCTGGGGCTGCCGGAGCAAATTGCCGCAGAGGCGAGTGCAGAGCAGGTGCGCCTCTCGACGGGGGTCGATACCGGCTGCGGCGGTATTCAGTATCCGCTCGGCGGCTGGCTCTGCCCGGCAGAGCTGACTACCGCCGCTATCGCCCTTGCCTGCGAGCGCGGTTTGCAGGTGCGCTATGCCCACGTCGCCCAATCGCTTGAGCGCGACGATAACCGCTGGGAAATCGGCTTCAGCAATGGCCTGCGCACCGGACATCACGCCGTGGTGCTGGCCAACGGCCATAACATCGCGCAGTTTCCCCAGACGCATGCCCTGCCGGTCTACCCGGTAAGCGGCCAGGTGAGCCATATCCCGGCGGCGCCCGCCCTCAGCGAGCTGAAGCAGGTGCTCTGCTATGACGGCTATCTCACGCCGCTTAATCCGGCGAACGGCCATCACTGTATTGGCGCCAGCTATCACCGGGGAGAGAAAGAGGCGCGCTATCGCGAAGAAGACCAGCAGCATAACCGCCAGCGCCTGCTGGACTGCTTCCCGCAGGCAGAGTGGGCAAAAGAGGTGGATGTCAGCGGCAAAGAGGCCCGCAGCGGCGTGCGCTGTGCCTCGCGGGATCACCTGCCGATGGTGGGTAACGTCGCCGATTACGAGGCGACGCTTGCGGCTTATCAGGATCTGGTCGATAACAGAGCCGACGCCGTGGCCGCCCCGGTCCATCCGGATCTCTATCTGCTGGGTGCTTTGGGATCCCGCGGCCTCTGCTCTGCCCCGCTGGCGGCAGAGGTGCTGGCCTCGCAGATGAGTGAAGAACCTCTCCCGCTGGATGCGGTGACGCTTGCCGGGTTAAATCCAAATCGGCTGTGGGTCAGAAAACTGCTGAAGGGAAAACAGATAAAATAGCGTGCTCAGGCCCCGCTCCCGGCGGGGCCTGACGGGTTATTGCAGACTGGCCTGCTGGAACAGATTTTCCCACATGCCCAGCACCAGAGACTGATCGCGCGGGTTAAGCTCGCCAGCCTGAATGGCTTTTTCCAGGCTACGGCTCACGCCGCTGTGCACGGCCTGCGGCGAATGATCGTCCCCCGCCTCCAGCTCGGCGATGGCCAGCGTCAGGTGACCACGCAGATAACCGCTGGCAAAGAGTTCATCGTCGCTGGCGTGCTCTACCATGCCATCAATTAACGCCAGGATGCGTGATTCAAATTCTGCGATCATCTTCTTTCCTCAATTTAGGTCTTCCGGCCACGGGAACTGCTCCGCCGTGATGTCCGGGGTATGATAATAGTGTTGCAGCGCCCTAATAAAACGCGCCGGACGTTCCGGGATCCCCTTTTCAAGGTACTCCATCACCTGGGCATGGACGCGACGCTGAAATGCAATGCGATCCGGCTCGCAGTCCCCTTCCAGGTTATCGCAGCTGACGTTAAACGGAAAACCCGCCGCCACGCAGAAAAACCATTCGAGCGCCTGCGGTTTGACTTCCACATCTTCAAACTGTCCCTGGGTCGCCGCATCGCGACCGTCCGGGCAGTACCAGTAGCCAAAATCCACCAGCTCGCGGCGGGCTTTCCCGGCAATGCACCAGTGCGAAATCTCATGCAGCGCGCTGGCGTAAAAGCCGTGGGCAAAGACGATTCGGTTATAGGGTGCCTCTGCATCAGCAGGAAGATAGATCGGTTCGTCGTCGCCTTTAATCAGACGGGTATTAAAATCTTCGGCAAAGCAGCCGTCGAAGATTTCGATCAGCTGTTGATAGTTATGTGTACTGTTCATTAGTTCATCCCCAACCAGTGGAGGATCTCCTGTCCGTGGCTGTCATAAAGCAGTTTGGCGCTCATTACCGCCGAAACGATAACAATCATTGGCCGAATGAGCTTCTGCCCCTTGCTGAGTACCAGGCGCGAACCCATTCGCGCCCCTAAAAATTGTCCTGCCATCATCACAAAACCGGTCGCCCAGACCACCTTGCCGCCAATAATAAACAGCAGCAGCCCGCCAAGGTTGGAGGTGGCGTTGAGCACTTTCGCATGGGCGGTGGATTTGGCGAGGTTAAAGCCCGCCAGGGTGACAAACGCCAGCGCGTAGAAGGACCCGGCGCCCGGCCCGAAAAAGCCGTCGTAAAAGCCGACGCAGCCCCCGGCCACCAGCGCAAACGGCAGCCCGTGCAGACGCCGCTGACGATCCTCTTCGCCCAGCTTTGGCATCAGCAGAAAATAGAGGCCGATGCAGATGACCAGCACCGGCAAAATCTGACGCAGAATGTCAGACTGCACGTGCTGAACCAGCAGCGCCCCGGAGGTTGAGCCGATAAAGGTCATCAAGATATTGAGCTTCTGGTCCGCCAGGCTGACCACTTTGCGCCGCAGGAAGTAGATGGTGGCAGAGACCGAACCGCCGCAGGCCTGGAGCTTATTGGTCGCCAGCGCCTGGGCCGGAGACATGCCCACCGCCAGCAGCGCCGGCACCGTTAACAGCCCGCCGCCGCCGGCGAGCGCATCAATAAATCCGGCCAGCATCGCGACAAAAAAAAGCGCCACCAGCAGCAGCGGTGACACCATAAACACATCAGCAAAATTTTCCATCAGAGTACATGCTCATCCAGTAGCGCCTGACAGGAAGGCGGCAACGGAGGCGGTGTCTTCTTCTCAGGTTTGGTGGTGCCGGGTTGTGGTGGTTCAAACCAGCTTTGTAATTCCATACCGCAGCCATCGCCTGGCGGCGGTAGCGGCTGATCCTCGCACTCCAGGCTGTTTGCCGGGCAGCGCAGGCGCACATGCATATGGGCCCGGTGCTGGAACCATGGGCGCACTTTGCGCAGCCAGTCGCGATCGGTTCCCGCATCCTGACAGAGACGCTGCTTGATCGCCGGGTTGACGAAAATACGCGTCACCTCGTTATCTTCTGCCGCCACCTTGATCAGGCTAAAAACGTCCGGCGTCCAGAGCGAGGGCACCACGTTTTTACCGTCGCGGGCCACCAGATCCAGCGCCTGGGGCTTCAGCAGCTGCGACGAGCTCCAGCGCGTTTTCGGCAGCTGCAGGAAGATATCGACATCCAGCCCGGTCTGATGGCTGGCATGGCCGCCGTTAAAGCGCCCGCCTGCCGGCATCCCCATATCGCCAATCAGCATGGTGCCGAGCCCGAGGTTATGCACCCGGGTGCCAAGGCGTTCAATAAAGGCGACCAGATCCGGATGGCCGAAATAGCGGCGCTGATCGGTGCGCATCACCTGATAGCTATCGGACTGCAACGGCAGCGCGTGGGCGCCAACGATGCAGCCGTTAGAGAAGGCGCCAATCGACTGCGCGCTGCCCGCCACCGGATGGGTGATTTTTTGCCACGGGGTGGCTGCCAGAGAGGCCCCGCTGGCGAGTAATGCCAGCAGAGCGATTGCGGTTTTTTTCATGGTTACCAGCGTGGAATGGTGGTCGTCACATCCGCATTCTGCGCGCGCTGGCGCAGGAAGTGATCCATTAGCACGATCGCCAGCATCGCCTCGGCGATCGGCACCGCGCGGATCCCGACACAGGGATCGTGACGTCCTTTGGTGATCATCTCAACTTCTTCGCCAAAGCGGTTCAGCGTGCGACCCGGCACGGTGATGCTGGAGGTCGGTTTCAGCGCAATGTTGGTCACAATCTGCTGACCGCTGCTGATACCGCCCAGAATGCCGCCCGCGTGGTTGCTCTCAAAGCCCGCCTGAGTAATTTCGTCGCGGTTCTGACTGCCGCGCAGTGCTACCACGTCAAAGCCATCGCCAATCTCAACGCCCTTCACGGCGTTGATGCTCATCATCGCGTGGGCGATATCGGCATCAAGGCGATCGAAGACCGGCTCGCCCCAGCCCGCCGGCACACCGTCGGCCACCACGGTGACTTTGGCGCCGATGGAGTCGCCCTCTTTTTTCAGGGCGCGCATCAACTCGTCCAGCGCCTCGAGTTTGTCGGCATCGGCACAGAAGAACGGGTTTTGTTCAACCTGCTCCCAGTCTTTAATGGCCAGAGGAATGTCGCCCATCTGGGTCAGACAGCCGCGAATAGTGATACCGAATTTCTGCGCCAGATATTTTTTGGCAATGGCGCCCGCCGCTACGCGCATGGCGGTTTCACGGGCAGAAGAGCGCCCGCCGCCGCGATAGTCGCGAAAACCGTATTTCTGTTCGTAGGTGTAGTCGGCATGACCCGGGCGGAACACATCTTTAATGGCGCCGTAATCCTGGGAACGCTGGTCGGTGTTTTCAATCAGCAGGCCAATGCTGGTGCCGGTGGTGCGGCCTTCAAACACGCCTGAGAGGATCTTAACGCTGTCCGGCTCGCGACGCTGCGTGGTGTAGCGCGAGGTGCCCGGACGACGACGGTCGAGGTCGTGCTGTAAATCTGCTTCAGTCAGTTCGATGCCTGGCGGCACGCCATCAACGATACAGCCCAGCGCCAGCCCGTGCGACTCGCCGAAGGTCGTCACACGGAATAATTGTCCAATACTGTTTCCTGCCATCACGGCTCCGTTGTCGTTGTTCTGTTGTGAGCGTTGTGAAACGGGCCGCAGCCCGCTGGATTAATCTTTGTAGATGCTGAAGTGCTCGCGCGCGGCGATGAGTTGCGCTTTGGTCAGCATAAAGACGCCGTCGCCACCGTTGTCGAACTCAAGCCAGGTGAACGGCACATCCGGATATTGTTCTATCAGATGTACCATGCTGTTACCCACTTCACAAATCAGAATACCGTTGTCGGTCAGGTAATCCGGCGCGCAGGCAAGGATTCGGCGGGTAAGCTTCAAGCCATCGCTGCCGGACGCCAGACCCAGCTCCGGCTCATGGCGATACTCGTTCGGCAGATCTGACATATCCTCTTCATCCACG
>DKMV01000281.1:0-7088 GCA_002469605.1 Leclercia sp. UBA7405 | reverse complement strand
GCGGAACAGATCGGAGCGGATCGGCGTAACGTGATGGATCAGGCCGTGCTCTTCGATGTTGTGTTCGGTAACGGCCAGTGCGTCGCCGGAGATATCAACCGCATCCACTTCCGCTTCCGGGAAGGCATAGGCGCAGGCGATGGCGATACAGCCGCTGCCGGTGCACATATCCAGAATATGCTCCGGCTGATGGTCAATCAGGCCGGCGAAGTGATTGTTAATAAGCTCACCAATCGGCGAGCGCGGCACCAGCACGCGTTCATCCACATAGAATTCATGACCGCAGAACCAGGCTTTGTTAGTGAGGTAAGCCACCGGAATGCGCTCGTTGACGCGGCGGATCACGCGCTCAACGATGCGGTGCTTCTCGCTGGAGGTCAGGCGCGCGGTACGCATATCTTCCGGGATATCCAGCGGCAGATAGAGCGACGGCAGCACCAGCTGCACGGCTTCGTCCCAGGGGTTGTCGGTACCGTGACCGTACCAGATGTTGGCGGCGCTGAAGCGGCTGACCGACCAGCGCAACATGTCCTGAATGGTATGCAGCTCATTCACTGCTTCATCGACAAAAATTTTATCCACTATTTCCTCCAGGGCGCGCTCGCTAAATTTTCGGCGGCTAGTTTGCCATGAAGACGGGGATAAATCAGCATTGTCGGCCGCAGCTGGCATTGAAAAAATGCGTTTTGCCCGGCTTTGAGTCAGGTACACTGTCGGAAATAAGAGTTGAGGCAAGCCAGTGAAAAAGAAAACATCGCTTAGCGAGGAGGATCAGACGCTGTTTCGCCAGCTGATGACCGGCACCCGCAAACTTAAGCAGGACACCATTGTTCATCGCCCGCAGCGCAAAAAAATCACCGAAGTTCCGGTAAAACGGCTGATTTCGGAACAGGTTGACGCCAGCCACTACTTTTCTGATGAATTTCAGCCGCTGCTGAATACGGAGGGGGCAGTAAAGTACGTGCGCCAGGACGTGAGCCACTTTGAGCTTAAGAAATTACGCCGCGGTGACTACTCGCCGGAACTGTTTCTCGATCTGCACGGGCTGACCCAAATGCAGGCCAAACAGGAGCTGGGAGCGCTGATCGCCGCCTGCCGTCGGGAGCATGTCTTCTGCGCCTGCGTTATGCACGGCCACGGAAAGCATATTCTTAAACAGCAAACGCCGCTCTGGCTTGCCCAGCATCCACACGTGATGGCATTTCATCAGGCACCAAAAGAGTACGGCGGAGACGCCGCATTATTAGTGCTGATTGAGGTTGAGGAGTGGCAACCGCCGGAACTGCCCTGACGGGAAGGCGGGGAACTGAGCGCCCCGCCAGGAGCTGCTTTCGTCAGATAGCTTTTGCCATCTTCAGGTTACAGGGGCCTACCTGCCAGTTGAACACCCCTTTGCCCGCCTTGTCGAGAGTAACGTTGGCAATGGCCGAAGTGCTGAACATTGGCGGCGTTTCGCCGGGGCAGAGTTCCGCAACCAGGTAACCGACCAGTGGCAGGTGGGAGATGACCAGCGCCGAAGAGACGCCTTCATTGCAAAGTGCCTGAAGGTAGGCGCTGACAAGACCGACATCGCCGCACGGGGTAAGCTCGGGCAGAACATCGACTTCTTTTGGCAGGTTCATGCACTCCCCTACCATATCCAGCGTCTGTTCAGCTCGCAGGAACGGGCTTACCAGGACACGTTCAATATCCACTTTTTGCCCTTTCAACCAGGTTGCCATCTGACGGGATTCGTCACAGCCGCAAGGCGTAAGAGGACGTACAGAGTCACTGGCGGCATCGAGTGCCGCGTCGCCGTGACGCATGATAAAAACTTGCATATTGCACCGCTTTTGTTAACCAGGATCACCGGCATTAACTACCTGTAAATCGCAATTGCGAGGTAGAAAACCCGATGGCCCGGCATTGTGCCTGATCCATTCGTCGAATGAAACGCTGTTTTTTACCTCAACGCCGTAAGTATAGTCAATGCCCGTTTACAAAATAGACAGAGACCCTTCATTCAACGGCGGATTTACTCTTCTTTGACCTTAACTTACGAGATCGGTTTCTTTTGCTGTCCAGAATTTCAGCCCCTGCGACGCCATCTGCAATAATGGTTCGCACGGCTCGAACCGTGGACCATATTGCCCGGCCAGCCGCTGCAATGTTGCAACGACGTTACCCGCCCCGAGGGTATCCATATAGCGGAACGGACCACCCAGGAAAGGTGGGAAACCAATACCAAACACGGCGCCGATATCGCCGTCCCGGGCGCTTTTGATAACGCCCTCGTCGAAGCAGCGCGCCGCCTCGTTCAGCATCATCATCACGCAGCGCTCTGCGCACTGGGCGTCTGTCAGCTTGCCCTGCCCGGCCGCGTGAATAAGTTCATAAATTGCCGGGTCAACCTGCTTCTTGCTTGTACGCCCTTTCGCCGCGTAAAGATAGAAACCACGACCATTTTTTCTGCCTTTGCGATCGTCATTCAAAATCGCTGCAACGATATTTGCAGGGGCGCTAAATCGTTCTCCATACGCGCTTTCCAGCACAGGTATAATTTTAGTGCCGGTATCAATTCCCACCTCATCCAAAAGTTGGATTGGACCAACGGGGAAACCAAACTTCACCAGCGCGTCATCGATATGGTCAACCTTTTCCCCCTCGGTCAGCAGACGCATGGCCTCATTGATATAGGGGGCCAGGATGCGGTTGACATAGAAGCCAGCTTTATCAGCCACCACAATTGGCGTTTTGCCCTGCTGTTTCGCCAGCCTGACGATAGTGGCGATGGTTTGCGGGCTGGTGCCTACATGGGGAATGACCTCCACCAGCGGCATCTTTTCGACCGGGCTAAAGTAGTGCAGGCCAATTACCTGCTCTGGCCGCGCCGCCCGTGCCGCGATATCACCGATCGGCAACGAAGAAGTATTAGAGGCAAAAATGGTGTGCGGCGCGCAGTGGGTTTCGACCTCCGCCACCATCTGCTGCTTCAGGGCCAGATCTTCAAATACCGCCTCGATCACCACGTCCCGGTTATGGAAACCACGGTAGTCGGTGGAACCGGAGATCATTGCCAGGGTTTTATCCCGCTCGGTCGCTTTGATATGGCGGCGTCTGACCTTTTTATCAAGCAGCTGCCAGCTGTACTGCAACGCGTGGTTAATGCCTTTTGGGCTGATGTCCTTGATACGTACGGGAAATTTAGCTTTGCTGGCGCTGACAAAAGCAATGCCGCCGCCCATCAGGCCGCCGCCAAGCACCCCCACCGTATGCAGCGGCCCGGGGGCCGCATCGCTGCCGGGATCTTTTTTCACTTCGGTGCTGGCAAAAAAGAGGCTGCGCAGCGCCTGCGACTCCGGGGTCATTGCCAGTTCGCCGAAGGCTTTCGCTTCGGCGGCATAACCGCTGCTGCTCCCCTGCGCCAGCCCGGTATTAATAACCTCGAGAATACGGTTTGCCGCCGGGTAGTTGCCTTTGGTCTTCTGGGCGGTTTTTTTGCCGACCATACTGAACAGCAGCGTGCGCCCGAGCGGACCGGCAAGCACGCGCTCACGCACCGGCAGGCGGCGGCTGGTCGGGCGCTCTTTCAGGGCCATCGCGACGGCCGCTTCCAGCAGAATAGTGCGCGGAACCACCTCATCCACCAGCCCCACTTTCAGGGCCTGGCGCGGGCGTAACTGTTTGCCGGTTAGGATCATCTCAAGGGCGGTGCTCACCCCCACCAGGCGCGGCAGGCGCTGGGTGCCGCCCGAGCCGGGCAGCAGGCCGAGCTGCACCTCCGGCAGGCCAAGCAGGGTTTTACCATCGTCGGTGCAGATTCGCCCATGGCAGGCCAGCGCGAGCTCCAGCCCGCCGCCGAGGCAGGCGCCGTGGATCGCGGCGATCGCCGGGATCGGCAGAGCGTGGATCTCCGCCATGATCTGCTGGCCCTGACGGGCCAGATCTTCTGCCGCCTGCGCCCCCGGCGCGCTGGCGATCATATTGATATCAGCCCCGGCAATAAAGTTATCGGGTTTGGCGGAGATAAAGACCAGCCCGCGCAGGGCTTTGTTTTCTCGCACCAGTTTGAGGATAGCCCGCACCTGGGGGCCAAACTCGGCCTTCAGGGTATTCATCTTTTCACCCGGCGCGTCGATGGTGACTACCGCCACGTTGTCCGGGCGCACGCTCAGGGCAAATGCCGTTGTCATCTCCATTATTCCGCCTCCAGAACCATAGCCGCGCCCAGGCCACCCGCCGCGCAGGCGGTTACCAGGCCAAATCCCCCGCCGCGACGGCGCAGCTCGCGCAGCGTCTGGACGATCATTCGCGCGCCGGTTGCTGCAAAGGGGTGGCCGTAGGCGATCGAGCCGCCGAGGACGTTAAATTTGCTCTCATCCACCTCGCCGGTAGCCTGGGAGCGGCCCAGCGTTTCCCGGGCAAAGCGGTCGCTGGCCAAGAGCTGCAGGTTCGCCAGGGTCTGGGCGGCAAAGGCTTCGTGCATATCAATAAGGGTCAGGTCGCCGAGGGTCAGCCCCGCGCGCTCCAGCGCCAGCGGCGTGGACCAGGCCGGCCCCAGCAGCATATCCTGCTGAACGTCGATGGCGGTAAAGGCGTAGCTGCGCAGATAGCCAAGCGGCGTCAGCCCCAGCTCTCTGGCGCGGGATTCGGTCATCAGGATCACCGCCGCCGCGCCGTCGGTCAGCGGCGTGCTGTTGGCTGCGGTAACCGTACCGTGCTTGCGGTCAAATGCCGGGCGCAGCTTAGCGTAATCCGCCAGCGTCGAGCTGCCGCGAATGTTGTTATCTTCGCTGAGCGGCTCGCGATAGGGCGGCGTGTAAGCGGTCATTACCTCGTCGGTGAGCTTGCCCTCTGCCCAGGCCTGGGCCGCAAGCTGGTGCGAGCGGTGGGCCAGCGCGTCCTGCCGCTCGCGGGAGATGCCGTAGGTTTTCGCCATCTGCTCGGCGGTATCGCCCATTCGCAGTCCGGTAGAGTACTCGGCCACCGCGGGGGGCACCGGCAGGAGATCCCGAAGACGCAGGCGGGAGAAGAGTTTTAAACGCTGTCCGGTGGTACGGGCTTTATTGGCATCGACCAGCACGCGGGCCAGCTTTTTGCTGACGCCAATCGGCAGTACGGAAGAGGAGTCGGCCCCGCCGGCAATACCTGCGCGGATCGTCCCCGCCATCAGGCTTTCGGCGACGTTCGCCACCGCCTGGAAGCTGGTGGCGCAGGCGCGGCTGACGCTGTAGGCATCGGTATGCACATTCATGCCGGTACCCAGCACGATTTCACGGGCAATGTTTGGCGCCTCGGGCATCTGCACCACCTGGCCGAAGACCAGTTGTTCAATAACGTCAGGCGGGATTTCGCTGCGCGCCAGCATCTCGCCTACGACCATTTTCCCGAGATCGACAGCCGGTACCCCATGAAACGCCGTTGCCTGGCGGGCAAAGGGGGTGCGTAACCCACTGACAATGGCAATGCGATCGCCCTGGCGGGTGATTAGCGGTAATGCCTGACTCATAACATTCCCCTGTAATGACAAAATTTTTGCGCAAAGTGGTCTGACCTGATAACAGTCTTAACCAAATTTTTACATTAGCCAATCGGCAGGAGAAAAAATTGCGAGCAAACACACAGAGAGGAGATAAAAAAACGCCTCTGGAATCAGAGGCGTTGTAGCAGGAATTAACGCAGGCCGAGCTGGAAAATGAGGGTCTCTGCTTCACAGGCAAAGACGAAATCGATATCCAGCTGTACGCCGCCCTCAACCTCTTTAAAGGTGGAGGTGATCTGGCAAGGGTCAGATTCCACGCCGCGCGCGCGCTCGGTTAATGCGGCAAGCGTCTCTTCGGCTTCGGCACGGTTTTCGAACACACGGCTGTATGAGGCGGTGCAATCGGTGTTGTCCATGATGGTACCAACATCCATACAGCAGCAAACCGGGGTTTCATCAGCACTGCATTTACTCATAATAGATTTCCTCTGTATTCGCGCAGGGCGCGAGATAAACACAATGCTGATATTTTACGCCGGGGCGTGAGTCGTCTCCAGTTGATAATGACCTGCAGCGGCTAATGCAGGCATTTTCAAACTTAAATATGATCTAAAACAAAAATCACCCGTTCGAGGGATCGCAACCGCCCGCAAATTTGCCAGCCAGATCCCGTTTCGTAAAACATCTCTGAAAAAACTAATCAACATACTTGCAACATCCCATCTGGTCAGACCTATACTCTCGCCACTGGTCTGATTTCTAAGTGTTACCACAGACCCTACACTTCGCGCTCCTGTTACTCTATGTAACAAATATTGCATAAAAATAACTCAATGAGGTTATGGTCATGAGCCAGAAAACCCTGTTCAAAAAAACTGTGTTAGCAGTCGCAGTGGCACTCGTCTCCACCTCCGCCTGGTCAGCGGGATTCCAGCTTAACGAATTCTCTTCTTCGGGCCTTGGCCGTGCCTATTCCGGAGAAGGCGCAATCGCTGACGACGCAGGTAACGTGAGCCGCAACCCGGCGCTCATTACCATGTTCGACCGCCCGACCTTCTCTGGCGGCGCCATTTTTGTCGATCCGGACGTAAATATCAGCGGCCGCTCGCCAACCGGCGCCAGCCTCGATGCCGATAACATCGCGCCAACCGCATGGGTGCCTAACCTGCATTTCGTTGCACCTATTAATGAACAGTTTGGCTGGGGCGCGTCTCTGACCTCTAACTACGGACTTTCTACCGAGTTTGCCGATGAATACGCCGCGGGCGCCTACGGCGGTAAAACTGAACTCGAAACCATGAACCTGAACCTCAGCGGCGCCTATCGTCTGACTAACAACTGGAGCTTTGGTCTGGGCTTCGATGCGGTCTATGCGAAAGCCAAAATTGAACGCTATGCAGGGGATCTGGGCCGCATCGTTGCCGGCTCCGGCGCTATTCAGGATCCAGCGCTGGCGCAGCAGGTTGCAGGTATCCCGGGTAATACCCAAATCGCTCATCTTAAAGGCGATGAGTGGGGCTTTGGCTGGAATGCCGGTATTTTGTACGAAGTGGATAAAAATAACCGCTACGGCCTGACCTACCGTTCAGAAGTCAAAGTCGACTTTGACGGCGATTATAAGAGCAGC
>DKMV01000384.1:18374-20430 GCA_002469605.1 Leclercia sp. UBA7405 | reverse complement strand
AGGATCCAGGTCGCCATACCGGCGGTGGTCGTTTTGCCGTGGGTACCGGCAACCGCCAGCACCCAGCGATCGCGCAGCACGAAGTCGTGCAGCCACTGCGGGCCTGACATGTAGGGAATATTGCGTTCCAGCACCGCTTCAACGCAGGGATTACCGCGGGTCATGGCGTTACCAATAATCACCAGATCCGGCTGGGGATCGAGCTGGCCGGCGTCGTAGCCCTGGATCAGGTCGATGCCCTGATTCTCCAGCAGTGTGCTCATCGGCGGATACACATTGGCGTCCGAACCTGTCACTTCATGGCCAAGCGAACGCGCCAGCATAGCCAGACCACCCATGAACGTGCCACAAATCCCCAATATATGAATGCGCATACTTCACTATCCTTTTTCAATGTGGCGCACATTTTACCCCTATGTCCGGCGGCTGAGAAACGCATTTCAGGAAAATCTGTATCGAGCTGGCGCGATTCACCTGTGCGCGAATATTTGAATGTTTGTTAAGATTGTTGGACATCAACCGCTTTACTCAACATACGATGCAGGGAAAGTGTTATGAAAACGTTAGGTGAATTTATTGTCGAAAAGCAGCACGAGTTCTCTCATGCTACCGGTGAACTCACTGCTTTGCTGTCGGCAATAAAGCTGGGCGCCAAGATCATCCACCGCGATATCAACAAGGCCGGTCTGGTCGATATCCTGGGTGCCAGCGGTGCTGAAAACGTTCAGGGCGAGGTTCAGCAGAAACTTGATCTGTTCGCGAACGAAAAACTGAAAGCTGCACTGCGCGCGCGCGACATCGTAGCGGGTATCGCCTCCGAGGAAGAAGACGAGATCGTGGTCTTTGAAGGGTGTGAACACGCAAAATATGTCGTACTGATGGATCCCCTGGATGGCTCCTCTAACATCGACGTTAACGTCTCCGTCGGCACTATCTTCTCTATTTACCGCCGCGTGACCCCGGTCGGCACTCCGGTAACGGAAGAAGATTTCCTGCAGCCGGGCAACCGCCAGGTCGCAGCGGGCTATGTGGTTTACGGCTCCTCCACCATGCTGGTGTATACCACCGGCTGCGGCGTTCACGCCTTTACCTACGACCCGTCGCTGGGGGTGTTCTGTCTCAGCCAGGAGCGCATGCGCTTCCCGCAGAAGGGCAGCACCTACTCCATCAACGAAGGGAACTACATTAAATTCCCGAACGGCGTGAAGAAGTACATCAAATACTGCCAGGAAGAGGATAAAGCGACCCAGCGTCCTTATACCTCCCGTTATATCGGTTCGCTGGTGGCAGATTTCCACCGCAACCTGCTGAAGGGGGGCATCTACCTCTACCCAAGCACCGCCAGCTACCCGGAAGGTAAACTGCGCCTGCTGTATGAGTGCAACCCGATGGCCTTCCTCGCCGAACAGGCGGGCGGTAAAGCCAGCGACGGCAAAGAGCGCATTCTGGATATCGTGCCGGAAAGCCTGCACCAGCGCCGCTCGTTCTTCGTCGGCAACGACCATATGGTTGAAGACGTTGAACGTCTGATCCGCGAGTTCCCGGACGCCTGATCCGCAGAACATAAAAAAAGGGGCCGCGGCCCCTTTTTTTGTGCGTGGCGGTTAGGCCGCTACGCCTGCTGGAGCGACAGCTTAAAGGAGGACATGGCGTCAATCAGCGCCCGCGACTGCTCTTCCATCGAGCGCGTGGCGGCGGAAGATTGCTGCACCAGCGCGGCGTTTTGCTGGGCGGTCTCATCCATCTGGCTGACGGCAATATTCACCTGCTCAATGCCCCGGCTCTGCTCCTGCGAAGCGCTGGCGATCTCCCGCATCAGGGTGGTCATGCGCGTCACTTCGGTGGCGATATCATCCATGGTCTCTCCCGCCTGCTGCGCCAGCTCGCTCCCTTCGCTGACGTGGGACTGAGAGTCGCTAATCAGGGTGCGGATCTCTTTTGCCGCATCGGCGCTGCGGCTCGCCAGGTTACGTACCTCGCCGGCTACGACCGCAAAACCGCGCCCCTGCTCCCCGGCCCGCGCCGCCTCGACCGAGGCGTTCAGCGCCAGGATGTT
>DKMV01000384.1:878-18158 GCA_002469605.1 Leclercia sp. UBA7405 | reverse complement strand
CAGGATGTTGGTCTGGAAGGCAATGCCGTCGATCACGCTGAGAATATCGGCGATGCGATCGGAACTGCCGGCAATGTCGCGCATCTTCTCAATGACATAGCAGACCATTTCGCTGCCGCGATCGGCGGTATCGGAGACGGTCTTCGCCAGCTTGTGCGCCTGATCGGCGTTGTCGGCGTTCTGGCGCACCGTGGCGGTGATCTCCTCCATGCTGGCCGCCGTCTGCTCAAGCGAGGTGGCGGTGGATTCCGTGCGCTGGGCCAGGTGCATGTTGCCTGCGGTCAGCTCCCGGCTGCCGGTGTCGATCTGCGCGCTGGCGTCCCGCACCCGCAGGACCGACTCCATCAGCGCATGGCGCATCCCCTCGATGGCGGCGTTCAGACGGTTCAGCTCCTGGCTGGCCGGAGCGTCCAGCGCGTGGGTCAGATCGCCCGCGGCGACGTGCTCCAGTTGGGCAATGGAGGCGATAAGCGGTTTTAACAGCATGTGGCGCAGCGCCAGCCAGGCCAGCACGATAATGCCCGCCGTCAGCAGGGCGGCGACGATAATCAGGATCATCACCTGCTTTTTACTGGTCTGTACCGCCGCCACTTCGGCTTTGCCGCGGCTTTCGCTCCAGCTCTGGAACGCGCGCATATCGTTATCAAACTGGCGTGCCACCGGCACCAGGCTGTTCTCCAGCAGATCGTAATAGGCGTCGGCGCTCTGCTCGTTCAGCGCCTTTTGCATCGGGCCGATCCCCTTCGCGTTATAGTCGGCCAGGCTTGCCGCCACGCGCTTGAGTAATGCCTCACCCTCGGGATCGCTCACTCCGCCGTCGATGACGTTTTTCAGCGTCTTTTGCGCCAGCGCGATTTCGTTATTGATGTTTTTTACCGATTTGGCGGCATCGTCCAGCAGCCCCACCTCCATCATGCGCACGGCCTGGCCCGCTTCATTGCGCGCGCGCAGGATCAGCGTATAGCCGGTGTTCAGCTGCACCAGCTGTTCGCCCTGAAGATGGTTAATGCGCTGCAAAGAGGTGGAACTTTGCGTGAGGGCATAAATGCCAATACCGCTGACAAGCAGCAGCAGAAGGGTCATAACGGCCAGTAACGAAAGCAAGCCGGTACGAATCGATAGCGTTTTAAGCATGATGTTATTTCCGGTAGCGAGATATATCTGGACAGAAAGAAAGGTTATCGGCCGCTACCGGAATTAGTTTAGACTTTGTGCAAATTCAGCATGTTAAAGCTTCGTTGCCCCCGTGCCCACCCGGGTAACCGGCGAGCTCTGGCGATTCTCCCACAGCACCGTCAGGCCGCGCTGCAGGGCGATAAAGATAAACAGCAGAATGCCGATGGCAATCTTGGTCCACCAGGAGCTGAGGGTGCCGTCAAAGTTGATATAGGTCTGGATCAGCCCCTGGATAGCCACCCCAAACAGCGTGCCGAGCACCGTTCCCACCCCGCCGCTGAGCAGCGTCCCGCCGATCACCACCGAGGCGATGGCGTCCAGCTCCACCCCTACCCCCGCCAGCGCATAGCCCGCCTGGGTGTAGATGGAGAAGACGATCCCGGCCAGGGTCGCCAGCCCGGTGGAGAGCATGTAGATACGAATGGTGGTGCTGCGGGTGGAGATACCCATCAGGTTGGCGGAGGTGGCGCTGCCGCCAATGGCGTACACTTCGTTGCCAAAGCGGGTACGGTGGGCAAGGAAGATGCCAATCACCACCACCCCCAGCATTACCAGCCCCAGAATGCTGAGGCGCCCGCCGCCGGGAATTTTCCACGCCAGGCTGGAGAGGGTGTCGTAGATCGGGTGGTTAATGGGGATCGACTCTTCCGACACCAGATAGCTGACGCCGCGCAGGAAGAACATCCCCGCCAGGGTGATGATAAAGGCCGGGATTTTCAGGGCGTCGATCAAAAGTCCCATAAAGGCGCCAAAGGCGCAGCCCATCACCAGCACCAGCGGGAAAGCCACCAGCGGCGACAGCCCCCAGAAGCCGATCGCCTTGGCGAGAAAGACCCCGGTAAAGGCGATCACCGAGCCCACCGACAGATCGATGCCCCCGGAGAGGATCACAAAGGTCATGCCGACGGCAATGATCCCAAGGAAAGCGTTATCGGTCAGGATGTTGCAGATAACCCGCGTGGAGGCAAATCCCGGGAACTGCGTCAGACAGTACAGATACCCCAGCACGAACACCCCCAGGGTTATCATCAGCGGTAAGTTACGTTTTATCATGACCACGGATCCCCTTGATAAGACTGATAAAGCGCGGCGACTGCACGATGAGCACGCAGAGCACCACCACCGCTTTCACCACCTGGTTAAGTTCCGGCGAGAAGCCCGAGAGCAGGATCCCGGTGTTCATCCCCTGGATTATCAGCGCGCCTATCACCGACAGCAGCAGGTTAAAGCGTCCGCCCATCAGCGAGGCGCCACCAATCACCACCGCCAGAATGGCGTCCAGCTCCAGCCACAGGCCGGCGTTGTTGGCATCGGCGCCGCGAATATCCGCCGCGACAATCACTCCGGCAATGGCGGCGCAGACGCCGCTCAGCACGTAGGTGAGCATCACCATCAGGCGGGTGCTGACCCCGGCGTTTTTCGCGGCGCGAATATTGATCCCCACCGCTTCGATAAACATCCCCAGCGCGGTTTTGCGGGTAAAGAGCCAGAAGGCGATCAGCGTCACCACCACGATAATTACCGGCGTCGGCAGGAAAAACAGCGATCCGCTGCCGATCCACGCCAGGTTCGGAGCGTTGAAGGTAACGATCTGCCCGGCGGTAATCAGCTGGGCTACCCCGCGTCCGGCCACCATCAGGATCAGAGTGGCGACGAAGGGCTGAATTTTGAGGATGGCCACCAGCACGCCGTTCCACAGCCCGGCGAGTATCCCGGTGCCCAGCGTGGCCAGCAGGACCACCGGCAGGCTGTGGCCGGCCACGGTCATCGAGGCCGCGGTAGCGCCCGCGATAGCCATCACCGCCCCCACCGAGAGATCAATGCCCCCGGTGGCGATCACCAGCGTCATGCCAATCGCCAGCAGGGCCACGGGGGCGGCGCGGTTTAGGATATCGATCGGGCTGCCGAACAGGCGGCCATCCTGCAGCACGATCTGGAAGAAGTGCGGGGCGACGAGGCTATCCACCAGCAGCACCAGCAGCAGGGCGACGATCTGCGGCATGCCGGTGGGCCAGCTAAAGCGGCGCTTCGGGCGCGCGGTCTGAGGTATTGAACGAGGCATCACGCCGGTCTCCTTATGCCGCGATGGCATTCATAATGGCCGGAACCGAGAGTTCATCCAGCGGGATCTCTGCCACCTGCCTGCGGTCGCGCATGATGATGACGCGGTCCGCATAGCCCACCAGCTCCTCAAGCTCCGAGGAGATAACCAGCAGCGCCAGCCCGTCGGCGCACAGGGTTTCGATCAGGCGAATGATCTCCGCGTGGGCCCCCACGTCGATGCCGCGCGTGGGCTCGTCGAGGATCAGGAACTGGGGTTTGGTCAGCAGCCAGCGGGAGAGCAGCACTTTTTGCTGATTCCCCCCGGAAAGAAACTCGATGGGCTGTTCGGCGTTAGGGGTGCGGATCCCCAGCTGGCGGATAAAGCGTTCGGCAATGGCGTTTTGCTCTTTACGCGGGATCGGCCGCAGCCAGCCGCGCTGGGCCTGCAGCGCCAGGATAATATTCTCCCGCACCGAGGCCGCGGCGATAATGCCGTCGGTTTTGCGATCCTCCGGGCAAAAACCAATTCCGAGGCTGGAGGCCTGATGCGGCGAGCGCAGCGTTTGCGGCTTGCCCTTAATTAACGCACTGCCGCTGTCGGCAGGCTTAATGCCGAAGATCACCTCTGCGGTTTCGGTGCGCCCGGAGCCCAGCAGCCCCGCCAGGCCGACGATCTCGCCTGGGCGAACTTCCAGATTAAAGGGCGCGATGGTGCCCTTCTTGCCGAAATCCTGAAACGCCGCCACCGGTTTTTCGCTCAGCAGGGTTCGGCCCGCGCGCTGCAGGGCGTTGGTCTCCAGCTCGCGGCCCAGCATCATCTTCACCAGCTCGATCTGCGGCAGCTCGCGGGTTTCGCGACAGCCAACAAAGCTGCCGTTACGCAGCACGGTTATGCGATCGCTGACTTCATAGACCTGGTCGAGGAAATGGGTGACGAAAATCAGGCTCACCCCCTGGTCGCGCAGCTGGCGCATCAGGGTAAAGAGCATCTCCACCTCCTGGGTATCCAGGCTGGCGGTAGGTTCATCGAGGATCAGCACTTTGGCGGAGAGATCGATAGCCCGGCAAATGGCGACGATCTGCTGCATCGCCACCGAAAAGCGGTTGAGCGGTTCGCGCACGTCAAGCGAGAAGCCGTAAGATTCCATCAGCCGGGTGGCGCGCGCTTCCATCTCTTTGCGCCGCAGCAGGCCAAAACGCCGGGGTTCGCGGCCGATAAAGAGGTTGTCCGCCACCGACATATTCGGCAGCAGGTTGACCTCTTGATAGACGGTGCCGATCCCCAACTGCTGGGCGTGGGCGGTGTTTTTCGGCGAAATAACGTGGCCTTCCAGCCAGATGGAGCCCCGATCGGCGTGATAAACCCCGGTCAGGGCTTTAATCAGGGTCGATTTGCCGGCGCCGTTCTCCCCCAACAGCGCCATGATCTCCCCACGACGCAGGCTGAAATCGACGCCATCCAGCGCTTTTACGCCGGGAAAGTATTTGCATAGCCCCTCGGTGCGAAGGATTTCCTGATGTTGGTCAATCGTCATACTGTTTCCCCCTCACCCTAACCCTCTCCCCGTAGGGGAGAGGGGACTGTTTGTGCGCGTTATGAATTTGTCTGCCCCACACTGTTTTTCTCCCTCTCCCCTATGGGGAGAGGGCCGGGGTGAGGGGAAAAGGTCTTAATAGCCCATGTTTTTCTTCTTCTCTAACTCTTCTTTAGCGGTATCAGGCAGGTAGAGGGTGGATTTGGTGATAGTGACTTTCTCCGGCATGGTGCCGTCTTTCTTGAATTTTTCCAGCGCGTCGAAGGCCGGGCCGGCCATGTTCGGCGTCAGTTCGACGCTGGCGTTCGCTTCGCCATCGATCATCGCTTTATAGATATCCGGCACGCCGTCGATGGAGCCGGTGAGGATATCTTTGCCCGGCTTCAGGCCCGCCTCTTTGATGGCCTGGATAGCCCCGATCACCATGTCGTCGTTATGGGCGTAAACCATGCAGATGTTCTTGCCGTTGTTTTCGGCTTTGATAAAGCTCTCCATCACCTCTTTACCTTTACTGCGGGTAAAGTCGCCGGACTGAGAGCGGATGATCTTGATGTTAGGCGCTTTGGCGATAGCCTCGGCGAAACCTTTCTTACGGTCGATAGCCACGCTGGCACCCACGGTGCCCTGCAGCTCCACCACGTTACACGGCTTGCCGTTGACCTCTTTGATCAGCCATTCGCCGATTAATTGACCTTCCAGCACGTTGTTGGCGGTGACAGTAGTCATATAGAGAGATTTGTCTTTTACGTCCACTGAACGATCGAGCAGGAAGACCGGAATTTCGGCGTCTTTGGCCTCTTTCAGCACCGGCTCCCAGCCGGTAGCTACCACAGGTGCGATAAAGATGGCGTCAACGCCCTGGGCGATAAACGAGCGCACGGCTTTGATCTGGTTTTCCTGCTTCTGCTGACCGTCGGCGATCTTCAGCGTAATGCCGCGTTTCTCCGCTTCGCTTTTGGCTACGCTGGTCTCTGCGGCACGCCAGCCGGACTCAGAGCCAACCTGCGAAAATCCTACGGTCAGGGGGGCGGCCATCGCCATAGACGACATGGCTGCCGAAACTGCTGTGACAAGAAGTAAGCGCTTCCACATAAGAACGTCCTCGTAGGGTAGGTTTTTGTTGGTTAAAAGGTGTTCTGCGAGCAAACTATAGACAATGGAAGATGTTACAAATTGCGTTACATCACACTTCGGGAAAGTGAATAAAATGTTAATCACAACTTTGTAATCGCTTTCATTCAGCCATTAAAAAAGCGGCTGAGTTTATGGATGATTCTGTCATGGGAAGAGGCTGAAAATAGCCTGTGGACGGGCGAGCGGGCGAAAAGAGGCGAAGACATTCAGCGCGAGTTGGCTATAATACTCGCCACTTGTTTGCCAATCATTTTAAAGGACACAGACATGAGCTTACTCAACGTCCCTGCGGGTAAAGAACTGCCGGAAGACATCTATGTAGTTATCGAAATCCCGGCTAACGCCGACCCGATCAAATACGAAATCGACAAAGACACCGGCGCACTGTTCGTAGACCGTTTCATGTCTACCGCGATGTTCTATCCGTGCAACTACGGTTACATCAACAACACTCTCTCCCTGGACGGTGACCCGGTTGACGTGCTGGTCCCGACGCCGTACCCGCTGCAGCCGGGCTCTGTGATCCGCTGCCGTCCGGTTGGCGTGCTGAAAATGACTGACGAAGCCGGTGAAGATGCGAAACTGGTTGCCGTTCCGCACACCAAGCTGAGCAAAGAGTACGATCACATTAAAGATGTGAACGACCTGCCGGAACTGCTGAAAGCGCAGATCTCCCACTTCTTCGAGCACTACAAAGATCTCGAGAAAGGCAAATGGGTTAAAGTCGACGGCTGGGACAATGCAGAAGCCGCTAAAGCGGAAATCATTGCCTCCTTCGAGCGCGCGGCGAAGAAGTAATACGTCTTACCGACTAAGCCCCGATTCGTCGGGGCTTTTTTTTGCCCTGAATTTGCCGCTACAGCAATGATAGTCTACAGGCGGGGCCTTCTTTGCTATGGGACGCTCGCAAAAAACAACGCCACCCGAAGGTGGCGTTGTTTATCTTATACCGCTCAGTACTGGTCTCTGTCTAACCAGTTACCGTTTTCAATCAGCGTTAGTCCATCGACCGGACGTTGGTACACGTACATCCATGCACTTCCGTACGGCGTCTGGATCAACTGGCGTGCGTATTCACCGCCCCTGGTGCGCAAGGCATCAAGTTCGGCCAGCGTGGCATTATCAATACGATAAACCTCACCCTGTACCGTTCCTTTTCCCGGAACCGCGCCTGGATAGTGGCCCAGGCTGTACAACTGGTAGTTCTCGATATTGTAATTGCCCAGCAACTGGGCGTTGGTCATCCAGTGGCTGTTGCCTTGTTTGGTTCGTAAACTGCCGTAGACAAATATTCGCATTGCTAAAACTCAAACTGATAGAGCAAATCCAGTGCCTGATCTACGCCAGACACCGCTTCCAGATATAGCTTAGGCATCAGGCGATAGCGTAACGTGAGTGTTGCTAATGAGTCAAAGATCCCTACGCCGTATTTCACCTGCAGACCCGGCAGAACATAGCCACTGACCACCACCTGCGAGGAGTCGCCGACCCCCTGGGTGTCCAGCGCCAGATTGCTTACGCCAAACGTCTCGCCGATTTTACCCACAACCTGACCACTTTGTGCAACCCCCAGGCCAACTAACATTGACGTCATGGCGGCGCTGTCGCTCTGATTGCTGTCCAGCCCCTGGCCGCGCAGCAGGTAAGAGAGTGCCTCCTGCTGGGACATGGCCGGGTCGGAGAAGATCTCGGCCTTCGGCTCGTCGGCGGTACCGGTCACGCGCACCCCGGCAATCACGTCGTTTTCCGTGGACTCCGGATTACGGATCGCTTCGATGTTCAGCAGCGGCTGATCCGGCGGGCCGGAGAAGAGCAGCTCGCCTTTACGCACGATCAGATCCTGTCCGTAAGCGTGGAAGCGTCCTTCAGGAATATTAATCTGTCCGTTCAGCCCCAGCCCCTGTTTATCCTGGGCCACCTTCAGATCGCCGGTCAGGCGCGCCTTCAGGCCGAACGCGTCCAGACGCACGTTGTTGCCTACGTGCACGATCAGGTTGCTGTTGATCGGTATGCCCGCGCTCTTCGCCTCGATCGGCTGGAGATTTTTATCAAGCATCACCTCATCGCTGGAGACCCCTACCGCACTCTCCGGCAGGTCGTGCACCACGATGCGTGCCCAGGGCACGTCCACCCGGCCATCCAGCGTAAAGAGGCTCGGCGTGGCTTCGAACACCACGTCCGGCGAGACGTCCAGGCGTACCATCGGCGGGACGGTGATCCGCACCCGGCTGCCTTTGGCCGCCACGCGCGCGCGCCAGTTATCCAGCTGGCTCCAGTCGGCGTCGCCGCTGAGGTTGATCTCCCCCTGCTGGGTGCGTACCACCCCCGCCAGGGTCGAGCTCATGCCGTTGAAGTTCATGGAGAGCTGGCTCGGCTGCATGTCGAACGGCATAAAGTTGCCGTCGATATCCACGCCGTTTAGCTGCATCTGGCCGAACAGCTGCGGGCTTTGGGCGTTGCCCGCCAGCCGCAGGTTGGCGCTGAGTATGCCCGCCGCCTTCTCCCCGCGCGAGAAGATGCTATTGACCATCGCCAGGTTGAGGTTGCGGATATTAACGTTGCCGCCCAGATTACGCTGCCCCTGCGGATCGCTAATCTGCACCTGTCCGTCGAACTGGCCGTTGTTAACCAGCCGGATCAGCCACTCCAGCTCGGCGCGGTTGTTATGCAGATCGGCGCGCAGGTTCAGGGTGTCGAAAGCCAGCGGCAGCGGCGCATCGTTCACCACCTGGGTGACTTTCACGTTACGCCCGGCAAGCGTCACGCTCCCCTGCGGCAGCCCCGGCTTGGTGGCATCCCATGCCACATCCGCCTTACCGGTAAAGATACCGCTCGCCTGGGTGCTCTCCGGCATATAGGGTTTGAGCATCGCCAGATCGAAGCGGTTGAGATCCACTACTGCGCGCCCTTCTGCCCCCGCGTCGATGGTTTGCGGGACGCAGAGCTCGGCGTTCGGGTTGGTCCAGCAGTGTGGCCCGATGCTGATCTTCTGCTCCGCGTTGCGGTAATCCAGCGCAATAGCGCGTGAGAGGGTCACCGGTCCTACCGGAGTGGTAAAGCGGGTGTTATCCAGCGTCCCTTTCCAGCGCTGCGCCTCGCGATCAAAGCTGCCGGTAAGATGCAGCTGGCCGGAGACCGGCTCACCCTGCACCTTCAGCTGCAGATCGTGCTGCTTCTCGCTGCCTTTGGCGTCGAGAGTCACCAGGCTTAGATTAAGATTCGGCTGGGCAATGCGCTCTATCCGCAGGTTCAGGTTGCCAGCAACCTGGTCGGTGGATTTCACGTCGCCTTCGACCCGCACGCGGGCCACGGAGAGCTCCTGCCAGCGCAGGCCGCTGGCGGTGATGTCCGCCAGCAGCTGCGGCGCCTCTACCGTACCGCGCACCTTCACCAGCCCTTTGGCGGTGCCACCCAGCCCCGGCAGGGCGTTATCGAGGTTAGGCGCATCGATGGTGGCATCGAGATTGAGATCTTTTACCCCCAGCTCGCCTTTGATATCCGCGCTGTTTTGCCCGAGCGCCACGTGCAGCCCCGGAATGGTCCATTGCAGATAGCTGTTGCCCTTCAGCGAGCCCTCTACCTTGACCTTATTCTGCTTCACGTTGCCGTTGAGCTTGATCTCCGGCACGTCCATCTGCCAGGTGCCGCCATACAGGCTACCGCGGGTTTTGATCAGGCCATCAAGCTTCGAGGGCCAGTCCGGCACCTCTTTGGCAGTGTTGATGCCCGTTAGCTTGACCTCACCGCGCCAGCTGATGGCCTGCTGCCAGTCGAGCAGCGCCGTCAGTTCGGTTTTGCCCTCAAGGGCCGCTACCGTGAGCTTATCGAGATTCACCTGCTGCTCGTTGCCCTTCGCATCCAAAGTGATGGTGGCGGGCGGCAGGCTCTCCCCCTTCACCGCCGTGCGGAACGACAGGGTGTAGTCGGTCATTTTGCCGCTGAGCTTCAGCTTCAGATCGTCGGCCTGATACTGCTTCTCGCCGGTAAATGGCCAGTACAGCTGCTCGCTGACCAGTTCCAGGTTCAGCGGCAGGCCCGCTTCTGCCAGCCGGGTCTGGCCGCGCAGCACCATATCCACCGGGCCGGAAAGATTAACACCAAACTCCAGCTGCTCGCGCAGCGCTCCGCCCACCTTCAGCTTCACCTTCTCACCTTTAATGGGGTCGATGTTCAGGGCGCTGTTAAGGGTGATATCTACCGGCCAGTTATCGCTCAGCTGGGCGCTGCCGGTGGCGTTCACGCTCCCCTGGTTGGTGTCGATATCCAGGGCGTCGAGCTTCATATTGCCGTCGATGCTGCTCACCTTCAGCAGCATGTTGAAGACCGTCAGATCGGTGTCGCCGGTCAGGCGCAGCTGCTCGCCTTTAAACTCTTCGATATTGAGATTAAGCGGCAGATGAACGTCGGTCATCTCCGGCAATACCGGTTTTGAGAAGAGATCTTTTAAGGTTTCGCCGAGGGGTTTTTCGTCCGGCTGCGGGTTCTGAATTTTGGGCTCGACGATCTCTTCCTGCGCCACGTCCGCCACCTTCGGCAGGGCGATCAGCAGCCCCTGCAGCGAGGTGGGCGTCAGCGTCAGGTTCTTCTCCTGCCAGCGCAGGCCGGAGGAGAAGTCCATCACCGAGACGGTGGTGTCGTCGATTTTGACGTTAATGTTATTCAGTGCCACCCGGCTCAGGGTGATGGGATAAGGCGTCGAGAGATCGAGCGGGCCGCTATCCTCCTCTTCAACCTGCTCGCTTTTCGGCATTTTGCTGGAATCTATCGCCACGTTCACATCTTTTAACGACAGATCGTTCACGCAGAGCTGGCTGTCGCGCAGGCAGCGCAGATTAACCGCCAGATGAAAATCCCCGGCGTTCACCGCCACGCCCGGCTGTTCGTAACGCACGTTTTTCAGATGCAGATCGCGCCAGCCGCCGGTGACCTGGCCGATCTCCAGCCCCGGCACCCAGCGGTTGGCGGCGTTAAACAGCAGATGCAGGCCGCTGGTCGTTCCTACAAGATAGGCCACCGCTCCCAGCAACAGCAGGATAACAATCAGTACGCCGAGGCTTATCTTTTTCCATAAACTCATAATTCAGGCCCCAGACCGATGTAAAACTGTAAACCGTGTTCCTCTTTATCCCCCACCGGAACGGCAAAATCGAGCTTGATCGGCCCGACCGGGGATTCCCAGCGCACGCCCACGCCCGCGCCGGTTTTGAAATCGCTGCGGCGGATATCGCTCACCGCTTCGCCGCTGTCGACGAAGGCGGCACCCCACCATTTACCGGTAACGTTGTACTGGTACTCCAGCGAGCCGGTCGCCAGCTTAGAGGCACCGATCAGCTTGCCGTCTTTATCTTCCGGGGCGATGGATTTGTATTTATAGCCGCGAATACTGCGGTCGCCGCCGGCAAAGAAGCGCAGATCCGGCGGAACTTTGTCGAAATCGCCGGTCTCAATCCAGCCGAGATTGCCGCGCACCACAAAGCGGTGGCGATCGTAGAGGGTGCGGATCCAGGCGTTCTGCGCCTGCAGCACCACAAAGTCCACGTCGGAACCCCAGGCGCTGTTGGAGTAGTCCACCGAGTAGCGCTGGGAATCGCCCCAGGTCGGCATCAGGCCGCCGCGCGAGCGGGTACGGCTGATCATCACCCCGGGATAGAGCAGCATGGTGGTATTGGTGACGTTGGCCTGGGTAAAGTGGTCGAGGCTCCAGCGCAGGTTAATAGCCCGCTGCCAGCCGCTGGAGAGATCCCAGTAGCGCGACAGGGCAAGGGTGGTCGAGTCCGCCTCGGTGTCGTTCAGGTCGGTACGCTTAAAGCCGCCCTGCACCAGGTAGTACTGCTCAAGCGGGTTTTTCAGCAGCGGAATCTTATAGCTGAAATCGAGCTGCTGCTCCGGCGAGGAGATGCTGGCGCTGGTGGTCAGGCTGTGGCCGTAGGAGTTCATCCACGGCTTTTTCCAGGTGGCTTTGACCCGCGGCCCCACGTCGGTAGAGTAGCCTACCCCGGTTTCAACGGTGTTCTCGGTGCGCGGCGAAACCACGCCATGCAGCGGCAACACCCTGGTCTGGCGCGATTTCTCAAACTCCGGCGCCACCACCACCGAGTTAAACCAGCCGGTGGCCGACAGGCGGCGGTTCAGCTCGGCCAGATCTTTTGACTCGTAAAAATCGCCTTTTTTGAACGGCACCAGATTTTGCAGGTACTCGTCGCGGATTTGCGAGCCTTCAAAGGTGACATCGCCAAAGCGATAACGCTGGCCGCTGTCATAGTCGATATCCCAGAAGGCTTGATGGCGATCGAGGGAGACGCCCAGCTGGCTCTTATTGAACTGGCTGTCAAAGTAGCCTTTGCGCAGCGCCACCCGGGTGAGATCTTTTTTAAAGCCTTCATAATCGGAGTGGTCCAGCACCGTGCCGACGGCCGGACGATCCTGCAGTAAATCAAGATAATCGCGATCCTCGCGCGCGCCGCCGCGCAGCACCACGTTGGTGCCGCCAATTTTTACCGGTTCGCCCGGCGAGACGCGGGCAATAAGCACCTGACGCCCCTTTGCCGGCGGCGGGCGGAGATCGAAATCGATGGTAGGTTCGTAATATCCCAGCGCTTTTAACCCTTCGCGAATGGCATCATCCACGCGGGCGCGAAAACGCCGGTCGGGCGTGACTTCGTCGCTCTCAATGGTCGACAACTGTGCTCGCACGTTTTTTTGCAGCGCGCCGGTTAACCCCTCAACCTGCAGGCGAACGTTCGCCGCGCTGGCGACTCCGCTTGCCAGTAATAAACTGACCACGCATAACTGGCGGATCTTTGGCACGTTTTCTCCTGAATATCCTTGTTTCCACCCTGGAAGCATATGAAGGGCCGCTCCGCGGCCTGTCACGGCATTAAGCCCAAAACCCAATCAACGGGTTGAAAAATGGTTAAGCACCCTAATATTTCTTATGTTTAAATCTAGTTAAATCTAGACTCATTCAGCGCATTTATTGTGTTCAATTAAACGCGCCGTGACAACCTTAACCCAAACACCCCTACCCCGGAGGCCACACCGTGAGTTTATTTGATAAAAAGCACCTCGTTGCTCAGGCGGATGCATTACCGGGACGTAACACCCCTATGCCTGTCGCCACCCTTCATGCCGTTAACGGCCACTCCATGACCAACGTTCCGGACGGCATGGAGATCGCCTACTTCGCTATGGGCTGTTTCTGGGGCGTAGAGCGCCTCTTCTGGCAGTTGCCGGGCGTTTACAGCACCGCAGCGGGCTACACCGGCGGTTATACCCCAAATCCGACCTACCGCGAAGTCTGCTCTGGCCAGACCGGACATGCGGAAGCGGTACGCGTCGTCTACGATCCGGCCGTCATCAGCTACGAACAGCTGCTGCAGGTGTTCTGGGAAAACCACGATCCGGCCCAGGGCATGCGTCAGGGCAATGACCATGGTACCCAGTATCGCTCGGCAATCTACCCGCTCACCCCGGAGCAGGATGCCGCCGCCCGCGACAGCCTGGCGCGCTTCCAGCAGGCGATGACCGAGGCCCACGATAACCGTCATGTGACCACCGAAATTGCCAACGCCACGCCGTTCTATTATGCCGAAGACGATCACCAGCAGTACCTGCATAAAAATCCGTACGGCTACTGCGGCATCGGCGGCATCGGGGTTTGTCTGCCGCCACAGCTGGCGTAATGTAACGCGATCCGGCCTTGCGCTTCGTCAAGGCCGGGTCAAAAGCGATCTCTGGCGACTTTACAGCCGTTTACGCTATACTACCCCTCGAAACAACCGGCCTACCGCTTCGGACCGGTTTTCAAAATCTCTTCAAAAACGTGACTAACTTCCCTTCCGAGGATCTGGCGAGAAGCCGGATAAGATATGTTAAACAGTATTTTAGTAATACTTTGTCTGATTGCCGTCAGCGCATTTTTCTCAATATCAGAGATTTCACTGGCCGCGTCCCGTAAGATCAAACTTAAGCTGCTTGCCGATGATGGCAACATCAATGCACAACGCATCCTGAAGATGCAGGAAAACCCCGGAATGTTCTTTACCGTGGTGCAAATTGGCCTCAACGCGGTCGCCATTCTCGGCGGTATCGTGGGGGATGCAGCTTTTTCACCGGTCTTTTACTCGCTTTTCTCCCGCTATTTCGCGCCTGAACTCTCCGAGCAGTTGAGCTTTATTCTCTCCTTCTCGCTGGTGACCGGAATGTTTATCCTCTTTGCCGACCTGACCCCGAAACGCATCGGTATGATTGCGCCTGAAGCCGTGGCTTTGCGTATCATCAACCCGATGCGCTTCTGTCTGTACCTGTTCCGCCCGCTGGTGTGGTTCTTTAACGGGCTGGCGAATACCATCTTCCGCCTCTTTAAGCTGCCGATGGTGCGTAAAGACGACATCACCTCCGATGATATCTATGCGGTGTTTGAGGCGGGTGCGCTGGCCGGGGTACTGCGTAAGCAGGAGCATGAGCTTATTGAGAACGTCTTTGAGCTGGAATCCCGTACCGTGCCGTCGTCCATGACCTCCCGCGAGAACGTCATCTGGTTCGATTTGCATGAAGACGAGCAAAGCCTGAAGACCAAGGTGGCGGAACATCCGCACTCTAAGTTCCTGGTCTGTAACGAAGATATTGACCACATCATCGGCTACGTGGATTCAAAAGATCTGCTGAACCGCGTGCTGGCGAACCAGAGCCTGGCGCTGAACAGCGGGGTGCAGATCCGCAACACCCTGATCGTTCCTGACACTCTCACCCTCTCTGAAGCGCTGGAAAGTTTCAAAACCGCCGGGGAAGACTTTGCGGTGATCATGAACGAATATGCGCTGGTGGTAGGTATCATCACCCTGAATGATGTAATGACCACCCTGATGGGCGACCTGGTCGGCCAGGGCCTGGAAGAGCAGATTGTGGCGCGTGATGAAAACTCATGGCTGGTGGATGGCGGGACGCCGATTGACGACGTGATGCGCGTGCTGGATATCGACGAGTTCCCCCAGTCGGGCAACTACGAGACCATTGGCGGCTTTATGATGTTTATGCTGCGTAAAATTCCGAAGCGCACCGACTCGGTGAAATTCTCTGGCTACAAGTTCGAGGTGGTGGATATTGATAACTACCGCATCGACCAGCTGCTGGTCACCCGCATTGACAGCAAGCCGACGGTGCTGACGCCGAAGCTGCCGGATGCAAAAGAACCGCAGCCTGAATAAGAGGCTAAAAACATCAACGGCTCCCATCGGGAGCCGTTTTTTTTACAGCTTATTTACTGCATAGCACGTTGGTTAAGCCATCTCTGTTTGCAGACGCATAACCTGACGGTTGACTTCAGACATCACAGAGTAGTGCTGTTTGTCTTTCACTTTTGGGACAAGGATTTTACCTTTGTCGAACTCAAAAGCGCCAACATCCTTGATATACAACCGTCCACGGAACAGGATTTTTACGTATTTCGCTACCTGAAGCGGATTGTAGCGTTGGAAAATTTTCATTCTATTATCTCCTGCGAATCATACGCTCCTGCGGCACCACAATCGGGCCGACCCTCCGAAGCGCAAATTTTGTTGCCCAATGACTATAGACCAGAAAACCAGGGATACACAGTCTGCATAACTTTATTTACCTTTTGATTACAGTTATTCAGAATTTTCTTTGCAAAGCTTACTCACCGGCAGTATAAGCCGTCGTTTTTGTGCAGATATGTGCGTTCTGCCGCAAACTGGCACCGGGATTGCGGGTAAAGCCCATTGATCGCACTTATGATTAAAAGCGTATGACCAAGTGGTCGGATCACCTGCACATAACAAGGAAACCCTATGACTTTACGTAACCTGATAGCAGCGACCTGCCTGCTGCTGCCGTTGATGGCCTCCGCGCATAATTTTGAAAAGGGGCAACGCGTGCCGCCGGTGGGCGTTGCCGACCGGGGAGAACTGATTCTCGACAATGATAAGTTTAGCTATAAAAAGTGGAATAGCGCGCAGCTCGCAGGCAAAGTGCGACTGGTGCAACACATTGCCGGGCGTGTCTCGGCAAAAACAAAAAACGCAAGCCTGGTAGAAGCGATCAAGGCGGCAAATTTGCCACATGACCGCTACCAGACCACCACCATCGTGAACACCGATGACGCCATTCCCGGCTCCAGCATGTTTGTGCGCAGCAGTCTGGAAGACAATAAAAAGCTTTATCCCTGGTCGCAGTTCATCGTGGACAGCAATGGCGTAGTGCGCGCCACCTGGCAGCTGGAGGAGGAGAGCTCGGCGGTAGTGGTGCTGGATAAAGAGGGGCGTATTCAGTGGGCGAAAGACGGGGCCTTAACCCAGGATGAGGTGCAGCAGGTGGTTGCCCTGCTGCACAAGCTGGTCGGTCAGTAGAGCGACACCCGGAAGCCGGGGTTGAGGAAGGATTCACGCGGGGTATAGTCGAGCGGCTTGCCCTGCCAGTCGTGAACGTGCGCCCCGGCGGCGGCGGCCACCGCATGGCCTGCGGCCGTATCCCAGACGTTGGTTGGCCCGAAGCGCGGGTAGAGCTGCGCCTGGCCTTCTGCCACCAGGCAGAACTTCAGTGACGAACCGATAGAGGTGGTCTGGTGCTCACCAAGCTGCTGTAGGTATTCCTGTAGTTCATTATCGGCGTGGGAACGGCTAATCACCACCAGCGGCGGCCGGGCATCGCGCACCTGGATCTGCTTGCGCACCCCGCACTCCTCTTTCCACGCCTTGCCCTCGGCGGCGCTGTACATCACCTTCAGCACCGGGGCATACACCACGCCAAGCACCGCTTTGCCCTGTTCGATAAGGGCAATATTCACGGTGAATTCACCATTACGTTTAATGAACTCTTTGGTGCCGTCCAGCGGATCGACCAGCCAGTAGCGCTGCCAGTGCTGGCGAACCTCCCAGGGCTGGGGATCCTCTTCGGACAGGACCGGGATTTCTGGCGTCAGGGCCTGCAGCCCTTGCAGGATCACGCCATGCGCCGCAATATCGGCCGCCGTGACCGGCGAATCGTCGATTTTGCTGATGACCTCCATCGGCACCTTGCCATCGTAGACCTGCATAATGGCCTCGCCCGCATCCCGTGCGAGCTGACAAATTTTATCTAACATTCTCCACCTCTCGTTAACACAGTGGGTATAACTCGTTGTTTTATTTATATCGTATTGTGAATAATTCCGCTATCTGTGAAGCGATTCCGGTTTCACGGCGTTCTTTTCTGGCAGGATTCACATTTTTGTAAGCAAAACGATATAGATACATATTCTTTTGTGACCCGGCCCGACAAAAAGGACACCCTGATGATTAAGTTTAG
This sequence comes from Leclercia sp. UBA7405, assembly GCA_002469605.1. Classification (GTDB taxonomy): domain Bacteria; phylum Pseudomonadota; class Gammaproteobacteria; order Enterobacterales; family Enterobacteriaceae; genus Enterobacter. Next base: position 966 of record DKMV01000384.1, on the reverse strand, counting down.
TGCAACGCTCCTGGCGACGCTGATTGCCGCGAGCGTACAGGCGGCAACGGTAGATCTGCGTATCCTTGAAACCACCGATCTGCACAGC
>DKMV01000384.1:542-672 GCA_002469605.1 Leclercia sp. UBA7405 | reverse complement strand
TCTGCACAGCAATATGATGGACTTCGACTACTACAAAGATGCCCCGACGGAAAAATTTGGGCTGGTACGTACCGCAAGCCTGATTAATGCCGCCCGCGGGGAAGTGAAAAACAGCGTGCTGGTGGATAAC
>DKMV01000384.1:0-333 GCA_002469605.1 Leclercia sp. UBA7405 | reverse complement strand
GTGCTGGTGGATAACGGCGACCTGATTCAGGGCAGCCCGCTTGGGGATTACATGGCGGCAAAGGGGCTGAAAAAAGGTGATATCCATCCGGTCTATAAAGCATTAAACACCCTCGATTATGCCGTCGGCAACCTCGGCAATCACGAATTTAACTATGGGCTGGATTATCTGCATATGGCACTCGCTGGCGCTAAATTCCCCTACGTTAACGCCAATATCATCGACGTTAAGACCCAGAAGCCTCTTTTTACCCCTTATCTGATTAAAGAGACAAAGGTGGTGGATCAGGCGGGTAACAAACAGATCCTGAAGATCGGCTATATCGGCTTTGTG
>DKMV01000073.1 GCA_002469605.1 Leclercia sp. UBA7405 | reverse complement strand
TCCTGGCTCTCGCGCCTGCCGGGCGCCCAGGCGGCAAAGGCCGCCTCCTGGGACATCACCCGGATTGTGGTGCTGGCGGCGGGGCTTATCCTGCTCTTTATCCTCGCCAGCAGCGTGGGTCTATACAAGCTCGCCCGCGGGGAGTGTCACGCCTGGCGGGTGGCCCGCACCGACTGGCTTAGCCATCTGCCTAACCGAAGGGCACTGATCGAAGAGCTGGAGCGGGTCAGCCTGCGCGGGTCGTCCGACATCCAGAGCGTGGTATTTATCGATCTCGACGGCTTTAAGGATGTGAATGACATCTACGGCCACGATGTCGGCGATGAACTTATTATCACCATCGCCCGCACCCTGGACAGCATGGTGCCGGAGGGGGGAATGCTGGCCCGCATGGGCGGCGACGAATTTGCGATGACCATCGGCGGGGCGAATGCCGAGGCGCAGGCTGCGGCCTTTGCCGGCGACGTGCTGAAGTACCTGAATACGGCCATTCGCCTTGGCGAGCGCACTATTCATATCGGCGCCAGCATCGGCATCGCCAGCTGCACCCCGGTGGAGTGCAACAGCACGGAGCTGTTTCGCCGGGCGGATATCGCCATGTATCACGCCAAAAGCAGCGGCAAAGGGCGCATCACCTATTACGACGCGGCGCTTAACAGCGAGCGCGAGCGTCAGCTGACCATTGAGAGCGAGATCCGCGCCGGGCTGGATCGCGAGGAGTTTGAGGTCTGGTATCAGCCCATTATTGATGCCCGTAGCCAGAAGATGGTTGGCGTGGAGGCGCTGGTTCGCTGGCCGCGGCGTCCTGGCGGCCCCCTTGGCCCGGACGAGTTTATCGGCATTGCCGAGACCAGCGGCCTGATTTACGCCCTGGGGCAGTTTGTTTTGCGCCGCGCCTGCCGGGACATGGCCTCTTTTGGCGACCTCAAGCTCTCCGTTAACATCTCACCGGCCCAGTTCCGCGATCCGGAGTTCGAAACCAAGGTTGCCAACGCGCTGGAGATGACCCGTTTCCCGGCCCGGCGCCTGCAGCTGGAGGTGACCGAAACCTACGTGCTGGAAAATCCGGAGCGCGCCCGCAGCGCCATTGCCAATCTGAAGGCGCTGGGCACGGCGGTGGCGCTGGACGATTTCGGCACCGGTTATTCGAGCATCGGTTATCTGCGCCGTTTTAACTTCGATACTATCAAGATCGATAAATCCCTCGCCGGGCTGGTGGACACGGACGAGCAGGCCTCGGCGCTGGTGAGCGGCACCATTCGTATTGCCAGCGCGCTGGGGATGACCGTAATTGCAGAAGGGGTCGAAAACGAGAAGCAGATGAAGCTGCTCAGGCTGGCGGGTTGCGATCAGCTGCAGGGCTACTGGTATGGCCGACCGATGCCCATCGACGCTATCAGGCAGTTACGCCAGCAGCGGCAGGGCTAACTACTCCTGCGCCAGCGCCTGCAGCTTATCGCGAAAACCGGTGACTGAAAGGGCGCGGTTATCGGCGCGCCAGCGATCTTTGGCCGCCGGGGCCGAGCTCTGCACTCCGATAAGCTGCCAGCCGCTGTCGGTTTCCAGCATCAAAGGTGAACCGCTGTCGCCCGGCAGAGTATCGCACTGATGTGAAAGCACGCTTTTTTGCGCCCAGCCGGTGACAATGCAGTCCTGGTGGGTGAACAGGGTATCGAGATGATCTTCCGGATAGCCCGCCTGGCTCACTTTGCGTCCGGCCGCTTTCAGCGCGGCAGTGAGGGCATTTTTATCCCCGTCAAACAGCGGAAGCGGCGTGATTCCGGAGGGGGGATAGCGCAACACTACCAGCCCAAAGTCCCAGGATGCCGCACCCGGCGGTACGATCCAGCCGTCGCCGTCTGCCTTCAGCCGTTTTCCGAGAGAGGGCTCAACGCGCCCTTCGATGCCGTGGATCTCATAACGCCAGACGCCATTCTGCGAAACAAAACGCAGGGCGATGGCTTTATCGGCTTTGCCATCCGGCGGCGTCAGCAGGCAGTGCCCGGCGGTAAGGGCGAGACGGGGGGTAATAAGGGTAGCGGTGCAAAGATTACCGCTGGCGGTTTCAAGCTGGCCGATAGCGTCCCAGGGAGCCTCGGTTGGATGGCTAACGCGCATGCGGTCGTCATGGCCGAAAAACAGCGTCTCCACGTCGTTGCCGCTGTCGGCATAAGAAAAGCCTGATAAGAGACAAAAGGTTCCCAATAAAATGACAACAGATCTACGCATATCTCACTCTGAAGGGGGTAATTATGATTATTAAAGTAAACCCTGTTAAATAACTATAGACGGGACGGCGAGAAAGTGGGAGTAAAATCAGCGTGCTACATTCAGGAAAGATAAAACTCGCCCGCGATAAGCGCACATAAAATAAGAGTAATCAGGATCACCTCAAACCGATAGCGACGCAGCATGACGCCTCCGGAAATAAAAACGGCGCCGGAACAGACTGCGTTCCGACACCGGGCGACTTATCTTTAAGACTTATGCAGCAGGCTGTGCAGCCGGTTTAGCGGCATCGTGCTTAACGGCTTTCTTGTGGTGCTTTTTAGCAGCCTGGGCTTTCTGCGCAACCGGGGCGGTTTCGTCTTTCTTCACCGCTTTTTTATGGTGTTTTTTAGCGGCCTGAGCTTTCTGTACGGCGGCTTTCTTGTGCTTTTTGTGATGCGTGGTTTTAGCGGCCGGTGCCTTGGTGGTTGCGGTCGCAGCCGGAGCCTGAGTGGTGGCTACCGTCTCTGCTGCGAAAGCTGCAGAAGAGAGACCCATTGCAGCGGCAACAACCAGCGCTAATACTTTTTTCATCGTTCTACCCTCGGATTGGTTTTTCAGTTAACCCCACTGCGGGGCCGTTGAAAACACTATATCCCTGTATATGCAGGGCTTCCGTGAGTGATTAGTATCGGCGTGTAACCATATGTACAAGACGCAAAGTTTACTCGGCTACCAGCCACATATCGGCTTCGTCGAACATCTCTTCCAGCATGCGGTTTAGCTTTTCACGATCGCTTTTACTGGCGTCGCTGTTCAGGCCGTTGGCCTGCATCGGTTTCACCTTGACGTCGGCATCCGGGAAGATGCGATGAACCCGGCGGGTCAGCTCATCAAGAATAATCTCCCGGGCGCCGGGCAGGCCCGCAACGTTGCGCTTATCGTAAATGAGTTCAACAAACATGGAATTTCCTTGGTACTGTCTTTATATCCAGTATTTATACTGTAATGGCGGAAAATATCAAGCGGAAAACGCCGGGCAGGGCGCCCGGCGTAGAGGTTTACAGATAACGCGAGGTCAGATGCTGGCGGAAGTACGCGCTATTGAGATCTTCGCCGGTGGCCCGCTCGATCAACTGCGAGGTGCTAAAGCGGCTACCGTGTTGCCAGATGTTCTGGCGCAGCCAGTCGAACAGAGCATAGAAATTACCCTCTGCGATGTCGGCGTCCAGCCCCGGTAGTGCCTTACGGGCGGCGTTAAACAGCTGCGCGGCATACATCGCCCCCAGGGTGTAGGAGGGGAAGTAGCCAAAACCGCCGTCGGTCCAGTGGATATCCTGCATACAGCCGTTGCGGTAGTTATCTTTGGTGGACAGCCCCAGCCAGGCCTGCATTTTTTCATCCCACAGGGCCGGAATGTCATCTACTTCGATGTCGCCGTTGATCAGCGCGCGTTCAATTTCATAGCGCAGCACTACGTGCGCCGGATAGCTCACCTCGTCGGCGTCCACGCGGATATAGCCCGGCTTCACGCGCTGGTTCCAGGCGATAAAGTTCTCTTCCGAGAAGGCGGCCTGGCTGCCAAAGCGCTGATGCACCGCCGGCAGAAGATGCTTCAGGAAGGCGTTGCTGCGCCCGAGCTGCATCTCAAAGAACAGGCTCTGGGATTCGTGGATCGCCGTTGAACGCGCCAGCGCCACCGGCTGGCCGGGCCAGCTGCGGGGCAGATTTTGCTCGTAGCGGGCATGGCCGGTCTCGTGGATCACGCCGAACAGGGCGCTGAGTAAATCCTCTTCGTCGTAGCGGGTGGTGATGCGCACGTCTTCCGGTACGCCGCCGCAGAAGGGGTGGGCGCTGATGTCCAGACGACCGCCGTTAAAATCAAAGCCGAGGATTTTCATGGTCTCCAGCCCCAGCTCGCGCTGGGTGGCGACGGGGAAGGGCCCCTGAGGCGGCACGAAGGACTGCTGGGCCTGCTTCTCCACCACCTGCGCCAGCAGGTCCGGCAGCCAGGATTGCATATCGCCAAAGAGCACGTCCAGCCGGGCGGTGGTCATATCCGGCTCAAAGATATCCAGCAGGGCGTCGTAAGGGGTACACCCCTTTGCTTCCGCGCGCAGGCGCGCCTCTTCGCGGCTGAGCTTCACCACCTCTTTCAGATTGGCGGAGAACCCCTGCCAGTCGTTAGCCGGACGCTGGGTGCGCCAGGCGTGCTCGCATTTGCTTCCCGCCAGCGATTTCGCTTCGACCAGCGCTTCCGGCAGCAGGGAGGCCTGCTGGTAATGGCGCTGCATTTCACGCAGGTTGGCCTGTTCGACATCGTTCAGATCTTCGCCCTCCGCGGCGCTCAGCCACTCGCCGACATTTTTGTCGGTCAGGATCTGATGCTGCAACACGCTCAGCTCCGCCAGGGCCTCGCCGCGCGCGGCGCTGCCGCCGGGTGGCATCATGGTGAACATGTCCCAGCTGGCGATGGAGGAGAGATGCGAGAAACGGGAGAGACGCTGGAAAGTGCGGGTGAGTTGTTGGTAATTATTGTTTTCCATTAAGACCTCATGTCTGAACAAGCCAATGCCCCACGTTAGCATCTGGCTTGCCCAAACACGAGACCCAATCTTAATGCAGCCGTTTGTGCAGGCTCGCCCCTACCAGCAGCGCGGCGCAGAGCATCGCGGCGATAAAACCTCCGACGCCGTTCCAGCCATAGTTATGCCAGAAAACGCCCCCCAGGGTGCCGGCGATGCTGGAGCCGAGGTAATAGCTGAACAGATAGAGCGACGACGCCTGGCCTTTGGCGCGGCGGGCGCGGGGGCCGATCCAGCTGCTGGCCACCGAGTGAGCGGCAAAAAAACCTGCGGAGAAGAGCAGCATCCCGGCAAAAATGAGCCACAGAGAGGAGAACAGCGTCAACAGTAAACCGGCCAGCATGATGCCGGTGGCGGCGAGCATCACCGGGCCGCGGCCATAGCGGGCGGTCATGGCGCCCGCCTTAGGCGAGCTCCAGGTACCGGTGAGATAGGCTACCGACAACAGCCCTACCAGCGCCTGGCTGAGGTGCCAGGGAGAGAGCATCAGGCGGTAACCGATGTAGTTAAACAGGGTGACAAAGGAGCCCATCAGCAAAAAGCCGGTCAGGAACAGCAGCGGCAGCCCTTTATCGCGCCAGTGAAGGCGGAAGTTGATAAACAGGGTTTTCGGGCGCAGGGAGGTGGCGCGAAAATGGCGCGACGGGGGAAGAATGCGCCAGAACATCAGCGCCGAGGCCAGCGCAAAACAGCCGATCGCCGCAACGGCGATGCGCCAGTTAAAGAAGTCGGTAAAGACCCCGCTCAGCAGGCGGCCGCTCATCCCGCCAATGGAGTTACCGCTGATGTACAACCCCATGGAGAAGGCGACGAAGCTGGGGTGGATCTCCTCGCTCAGGTAAGTCATGCCCACCGCCGCCACGCCGCTCAGGGAGAGGCCAATCAGGGCGCGCATCAACAGAATGCCGTGCCAGCTGGTCATCAGGGTAGAGAGCAGGGTACAGACCGACGCCAGCAGCAGCGCGGTCACCATCACCGGCTTGCGCCCGATAGCATCCGACAGCGGCCCGGTAAACAGCAGCCCGACGGCCAGCATCCCGGTAGAAACAGAAAGTGAAATACTGCTGCTGGCGGGAGAGACGCCAAACTCGTGGGAGAGTACCGGCAGGATCGGCTGTACGCAGTAGAGCAGGGCGAAGGTGGCGAG